>NZ_QVGY01000012.1:0-114950 GCF_003604105.1 Faecalibacterium sp. AF10-46
GGTTGCCTTTTCACGAGAAGGGGGCGGTACGGTAAACGGGAGCACTGCAGGGCGCTCCAAAACGCCCTTTCACGTGAGGATAAGCCGGGTTCCTTTTTTACAAGAAGAAGCCCATGCAGCATTTCTGCCGGTTTTACCCTTTATTCTGCGCTGGATGCTGCTTCGCTGCCAGCTTCTGCTTCGGTGGAGGAAGCCGTTTCCTCAGAGGAAGCGTTCTCCGGCTCAGTGGCAGCGCTGTCGGCTTCTTCGGAAGCGGCAGCCGAAGAAGCTGCTTCGTTGACACCGCCCAGAGTCGTGGTACCGCTCAGCTGCTGTGCTGCGCTGACCGCACGCTGGATCTGCGGGTCATCCTTGGGGGTATAATCGTAGAAATTCGTGGTCTCTTCGGCACTGAGGGCACGCTCCACATCCACGCTCAGGCCGGTGCCATCAAAGCAGGAGCCGTCGCCGCAGATGAGCTTTGCCACCGTGATGCTCACGGCGCTGCCATCCGAAAGGCGCTGCGGGCTGCTCTGGATGGTGCCCTTGCCCATGGTGGTGGTGCCCACCAGACGTGCGCCGTTCATGGTGCGCAGGCTGGCAGCAAACAGCTCTGCTGCGCTGGCGGTGTTGCCGTTGACCAGACAGACGATGGGCAGCTCCACCTTGCTCTCATCGTCGCTGCTGCCAATGATGGTGCGGTTTCCGTTCTTATCCTCGGCATAGGCCACAGTGCCTTCCGGGGCAATCAGGTCGATGCAGCTGATGGCATCATCCAACACGCCGCCGCCGTTATCGCGCAGGTCGAACACAAGGCTCTGGGCACCGCTGGTAGTGAGAGACCGGATGGCATAGTCCAGCTCGCTGGGCGTGCTGCCGTCGAACTGGCGGATCTTGATGTAACCCACGCTGTCCAGCATCTGGTAGTCCACAGTCGTGCTAGTGTAGCCGGAGTGGGTCAGGTCCGCCGTCCGGGAAGCAGCCTTGCTGTCGAGCCATGTAACATTGACGATGGTGCCGGCTTCGCCCTGCAGGCGGGACTGCACGGCATCCACCCCGGAAAGGCTCTTCACATCGGTGCCGTCAATAGCAGTGATGTAATCGCCCACCACGATACCGGCTTCCTGCGCAGGCGAGTCCTCATACACCCTGGTCACTCTGGCATAGCCGGTCTGGTCCATGCCAAGCTCCACGCCAATGCCCATCACCTTGCCGCTCTGCTGGTTCATCAGCTCGGTGTAGGCGTTGGCGGTGTAGTAACGGGCGTACTTGTCGCCGATACCCAGCAGGTAGCCTGCAGTCAGGCGGTCGTACAGCACCGTTTCATCAATGGTGTAGTAGTCGTTGCTGCGCACATAGCGGTCCACCTCGGCCACTTTGTTGTACATGCTCTCCTTTTCCTTCACGCTGCTCACTGTGCTGTCAAACAGACGCATGGCAATGAGCATGGTAATGGAAAAGGTCACGGTCATGGCAAGGATCACAATGGTGACAGCCATGCCCACAGAGATCTTACGGTTCATGCCTTGCTCCCTCCTGTCAGAACAGCAGCATCATCAGCACACTGCCCAGCAGCGAAAGTGCAAACACGCCTGCCAGCAAAAGGCAGCCGATGCGCAGCAAACGCTTATGTTTTTGTTCGTTCATAGAATACCAGACTCCTTATAAATACACTCAGTTGTGCGGGAACGGGATATAACCGCGCGGATTGACCGCATTGGCCTTGCTGCCGCCCTTCCAGACTTCCAGATGCAGGTGGTTGCCGGTAGAGTTGCCGGTGGAACCAACGTAGCCAATCAGCTCGCCCTGCTTGACATACTTGCCCGCACTGGTGGCTACCGACTTCATATGGCCGTACAGGGTGCTGTAGGCGTTGCCGTCCGACATGCTGCCGTGGTAGATGATGACATAGTTGCCATAGCCGCCGCTGGACCAGCCCGCCACCTGCACATAGCCGCTTGCGGCTGCGTAGATGGGGGTACCGCCCGGCGCAGCCAGATCAATGCCAGCATGCAGTCTGTTCACGCCGGACACCGGGTTCTTGCGCCAGCCGTACTCACTGGAAATGCGGGTATAGCTCTTCAGCGGGCAGGCAAAGCCGGTAAAGCTCAGCTGCGGCTTGCTGGATGCAGCGGCCGCGATCAGCTTCTGGATCTCTTTCTTGACGGCCTCATAGTTCAGCTCGTCCGATTCAATAGCGGCCTGTGCCGTCTGCTGGGCCTTCTGGGCATCCTGTGCAGAAAGCTGCGCCGCAGAAATGCTGCTGTTCAACTCGCTCTGCTTTGCCTTCATCTGGTAGTTCTGGGTATCCAGCTCCGCCTTCTGGCTCTGCAGTTCCTTGCGCTGGGCCTCCAGCTCCACCTTGTCCGCTTCCAGTTCGGACTTGGCCGCCTTCATGTTGTCCATGATCTCGGTATCTTTGATGGAGATATCCTGCATGACCTCGTTGAAGGTGAGCAGCTCATACAGGTCGTTCACTGCGCTCAGCATGGCCACGCTGCCGCCGTCGCGCAGCTCCTGCATGGCAGCCATGTGCTTTTTAAAATCGCCCCACTGGCTGTCGATCTCGGCCTGCTTCTGGGTGATCTCGCCTTCCTTGGCGGTGATCTTCTGCTCGGTCTGGCCAATGTTGTTCTGCACAGCAGCGATCTGGGTGCTCAGCACGCTGATCTGATCCTGAATGACCCCCACGCGCTCCTTCAGCTCACTTTCCAGCGCTTTTGCAGCAACTTCCTTTTTCTTTGCGTCCGAAAGCTCCTTCTTGTGCTGGTCGATGGATTTGGAAAGGCTGTTCAGCTTGTTCTGCAGGCTGGCCATGCTGGTGGCTGCCGTGGCCGGCTGGAAGCTGACGCTTGCCGCAAGGCATACCGCCGCCAGGCACAGACTCACGCCGCGCAGCAGCTTGCTGCGGGCAGGCTCCGGCCGTGCATGGCGCGGCGTATGGCCGGGCATCTGCAGGCGGAAGGGCTTTGCATGAAGTGCTTTTTTCATGTGCGGCTCCTTTCGATCACACGTTCAGGTGCTTGCGGATGGAGAACATACTGCCCAGACCACCCACAACGGCACCGCCGATGAGGCTGTACGGGATGATAGTGGACCAGACGGCGCTCACCGGCACCAGTGCCTGACCCATGATCATTTCCCACACGCCGCCCAGACCGTCGGAGGCCTGCACCATGTAGGAGTAGCCGCCCAGACTGATCGCTGCAGTGAGCACGCCGGAGATCAGGCCCATGGCCAGACCTTCCACAACGAAGGGCAGAGTGACCAGACCGTTGGTGGCACCCACGTACTTCATGATCTCAATTTCGCGGCGGCGCGCAAACACGCTCAGGCGGATGGTGCTGCCCACCGTGATGATGCTGACGACCATCAGCACCAGCACGATGCCGCGGCCCACTTTGGTAACAGAGCGCTGCACCTGCACAAAGACGTTGGTCATTTCCACCGGGGCGGTAACGCTGTACACGCCCTGAATGGCCTGCATCTGCTTGCTCATGCTCTCCATCTGACTCAGATCCGCGATGGAAACGCGGTAGTTGGCCTTGAAGGGGTTGTCATTTTCAAACTCATCCCACAGGGAGGAGTAATCTTCCATGTAATTGCGGTAGGTGTTCAGCACGTCCTGCTTGGAGACGAACTGCACATTGGTCACGCCGGGCATTGCCGCCAGCTTTTCGCCCACGGCCTGCGCAGTGGCATCATCACACT
Source organism: Faecalibacterium sp. AF10-46 (assembly GCF_003604105.1). Classification (NCBI taxonomy): domain Bacteria; kingdom Bacillati; phylum Bacillota; class Clostridia; order Eubacteriales; family Oscillospiraceae; genus Faecalibacterium; species Faecalibacterium sp. AF10-46. Next base: position 3,691 of record NZ_QVGY01000012.1, read on the forward strand.
CCGGGTCCAGATAGACCACGGTCTCGTTCTGGCTGCCCAGATAGTTCACCATGCTGTCCACATTCACCTCGGCAAGGCTTGCAAAGGTGTTCAGGGTCATACAGACACTGAGGGACAGGATGCACACAAAGGTCATGGCCCAGTGCTTGCCCAGATTGCGGATGCCGCGCCGGATCAGAAAAAAGAAGGTAGAAGGTCTCATCATACGGTGGCCGCCTCCTTTTCTGCGGTGTCAGCAGGTTCCAGCTCGGTCTCGAACAGGCGTTCTTTGCGCTCTGCGCGTGCGCGGATGGCTTCCTTGTCGGCAGGCACATCCGAAATGATGCGGCCCTTTTTCAGGGTGACGACGCGCTGGTGGAACTGGCGCACCAGCTCGTGCTCATGGGTAACGACCACCACGGTGATGCCCATTTCGCTCACCCGCTCCAGCAGCTCCATCATTTCCAGGCTCAATTCCGGGTCGATGTTGCCGGTGGGCTCGTCCGCAATGACCAGCTTGGGGCCGTGGGCAAGGGCGCGGGCCACAGCCACACGCTGCTGTTCACCGCCGGAAAGGGTGTCCGGATAGGCCTTGGCCTTATCCTCCAGATGCACCAGCTCCAGCATGTACTCCACACGGTCGCTGATCTCCCGGCGCTTGACGTTGGTCACATGCATGGCAAAGGCGATGTTCTCGTACACAGTCATGGTGGGGATCAGCCGGAAATCCTGAAAGATAATGCCCATCTGACGGCGCAGATACGGCACCTGATGGCGGTGCAGGCAGGCAACATCCTTGCCCAGCACGGTCACCTTGCCCTCACTGGGCAGCTCTTCGCGCAACAACAGCTTGAGCAGGGTGGATTTGCCTGCGCCGGAATGACCCAGCAGGAACACGAACTCGCCGTCGTCCACATGGAGATTGATATCGTCCAGTGCCAGCGGTCCGCCCCGTTTATATTCCTTGGAAACGTGTTCTAAATCGATCATAGGGTAATATTAGCTCCTGACATTAGAATCTGTTTTCACAGCAAAAAGAACCGGCCAGCATCGGTTTCGAGCGGCCGGTTCTGCACTGCAGGCAGAGCCTGCAGCTTATTAGTATTTGGCCGGATTGTTGGACAGGTACTTCTTGACCATCAGTGCTACCTTAAAGACGATAGCATCGTCGAACTCACGCAGATCCAGGCCAGTCAGCTTTTTGATCTTTTCCAGACGATACACCAGCGTGTTGCGGTGCACAAACAGGCCGCGGCTGGTTTCAGACACATTCAGGTTATTCTCGAAGAAGCGCTGGATGGTGAACAGGGTCTCCTGATCCAGGCTTTCGATGCTGCCCTGCTTGAACACCTCGCGCAGGAACATCTCGCACACGGTGGTGGGCAGCTGATAGATCAGGCGTGCAATGCCCAGATTATCGTAGCGGATGATCTGCTTTTCGGTGTCGAACACCTTGCTCACTTCCATGGCGATCTGTGCTTCCTTAAAGGAGGTAGCCAGATCCTTCACGTTGGAGATGGGGGTGCCGATGCCCACCACAGCCTTGATGTAATGCTCGCCGGACAGGGTATCCACGATGCTGGCAGCCAGCTTTTCCATATCGGTGCGGTCGATGCCCTTGCGGATCTCCTTGACCAGTACGGTATCCGTCTCGCTGATATTGAACACAAAGTCCTTCTGCTTGTCGGGGAACAGGCTGCTGACCACATCGTAGGCGGAGATATCGCCGCCGCTGGTAACACGCACGATGAACACCACGCGGGAAACATCGGTGGCAAAGTGCAGCTCACGGGCCTTGGCATAGATATCGCCGGGCAGGATGTTATCCAGCACCACATTCTTGATAAAGTTGGACTTATCAAACTTTTCGTCGTGGTACTGCTTGATGCTCTGCAGGCTGATGGACAGCATGGCGGCAAACTGACCAGCCGTCTCGTCCACGCCTTCCACGAATACTGCATAATCATTATGCTTGGCGCTGGAGAACTGCTGATAGGTGTAGCCATCGCGCACAAAGCGGTCGCCTGCGGTCAGACGCTCCGCCATGAAACCCTCGCGCACCTCGCCGATCAGGTTCAGCTCCGAGCAGGAAATAACAGCGCCGGTCTCATCCACCACGCCGACCACCCGGTTGATTGCGTCTTTCATCTGGTAGATCACGCTTTGAAATACTCTATTGGCCATAATGGATACCCCTTTTCCTCGTTTGTGCAAACCGCAGCGGCAGCCGGTCGTGATTTTCAACAATTTAGCTGCATTACATTTTATATTTTACACAAAAGAATTTACTTTTGCAACATATTTCAACAAAAAAGATAGTTTTTTCTTGTGAATATTATCTTTGGGGGCCATTCTGAACCAAAAAAGTGCCTTTTTGCGTGGTTCTGTTCCCTATTCTACCGGCAAAATGTGTTGCTTTTTTGAAAATCGGGTGAAAAGCCGACCCTGTCAGCTGGAAATTTTTGACACTTCTTCGGCAGAAAGCTCCCGCCACTGGCCCGGTGCAAGGGCCGGGTCGAGTGCAAGGCCGCCGATGGCATCCCGGTGCAGGCCGTTCACGCCTGCGCCGTACACGCCAAACATCCGCTTGATCTGGTGGTATACGCCCTGCTTGAGCACCACCCGCACAGTGCAGCCATCGGCAGAAAGGGCCGTCACCTCCGCAGGCGAAAGTGCTGTGCCGTCGGCAAGGGTCACGCCCGCCGCAAAGCCGGTGCGCATCTGCTCGGTCAGCGGCGTATCCAACACCACAGTGTAGGTCTTGGAAACATGGCGCTTTGGAGCAAGGATCTCGTGGGCAAAGGTGCCGTCATCGGTCAGCAGCACAAAGCCGGTGCTGGTCTTGTCCAGCCGCCCCGCCGGGAACAGCTGCCGCCGGGGATAGGCGTCCCCCACCAGATCGACCACGGTGGTGTCACGCTTGTCGGTGGAAGCGCTCACCACGCCCTCGGGCTTGTTGAGCATCAGGTACACAAACTGCTGGTAATTCAGGGCTTTGCCGTCCACGGCCACCGTATCGGTTTCCCTGAGCTGGGTGTCCCCTTTTTTGCAGACAGCACCGTTCACCTGCACCCGCCCTTTGGAAAGCAGTGCCTTAGCCTCGCTGCGGGTGCACTGGGCCGTCTCGGCCAAATATTTATCCAATCGCATATATATCTTCCGTGCCTTCACAGGCCTTTTTCCAGAGTTGCTTTCATCGTATCATGATCTGGGTAACTCATCACAATGTATTCCTCATTTTCATAGATCACATCTTCCGGGTGTAGGTTTTTCCGCCACGGATTGCTTTCAAATTCTTCTCTCGTAAACAGCGCGAACACCTTTCCGGACGGGTGCTCTACCATATGGCTGGCAAGCTGCAACCACTGAGTCATATCATCTATATCAGAACTATGCTCCGGCAGATCCTGTCCGCCGCACCACTGCCAGACTTCAATTTTTCCGTCCGAAAGTTCTGTCAGAACATTCGCATTCCAGAAAGTCGCATATCCGTTCACATACCCTTCTGCCAGCAGCTTTTCTGTCACATCTCTTTGTGCAGTGGTCTGATCTTCTCCAGCGATCCTGAATAGTACCAATGCCCCACCCGCAATAGTCGCTGTAGCGACTACAGCAAGCAACCATTGCCTTTTGCTCTCATTCAGATGTACTTCATTTGCCGCCATTGCGAGCAGTGGGATGGACAAAACTGTATTCAGAATTCCATAGCGGGCCGAGAACAGCATATTTGTGACGCTGTACAGGAGAAAATACAGTAGATACACTGCCACTGTAAAATCTGCCAGACGGCGGTACCCATCGGACACTTCGTGCGTGTAAGCATAAACGATGCATCCAATCGTCAGCACAATCCACATCACACTCACTGCACAGGTGAAAACATATTCTGTTCCTGTGCCGCGTGCTCCAAACAGCTGCAGGAAGGAACTGAAGATTTCTACCATTCTGCTGCCGTCTGCAAGCTGAAAGCCCAGCCATCCCCAAGTGGCAAAATGATAAATTCTGGCCAAAACCAACATATTCAGTGCATAACCCAGCAGTGCTGCTGCGCCCACAAACGTCGCATATATGAACTGCTGCCATCTTGTTTTGTTTTTCTTATTCAGCAGTTCTGCCGCTGCGGCAACGCCAATGGGGCCGTATAGCGCAATGATTTCTCGCGGGCCGCCCAAGCCTGCCACAAAAGCAAGCAGCACAGAAACCACCAGCCACAGCTTTCTGCTTCCCCTCTGCGCTTTCATATAAAGCTCATTCATTGCCAGCGCCGCAAACGCAATTGCAATATGAGGAATATAATAGACACCCGCCAGTACGAATCGGAAATAGTCTTCGGAGATCGGTGCCAGTAAAAGGAGTGCTGTAATCAGGAAATACTTTTTGCAGCCTTCCGCACAAGCCCAGAAATAATAGATACCAATTATAATACACCACAAGCATATAATTGATGCCATTCTGATCCAGTGCCAATTATTGCTCAGCTTAAAAAAGAAGGCATAAAGAAGTTGTGTGTTCAGTACACGCAGTTCGGTCGAATAGTACCAATGTGTACTGAGGGCTGCATTTTCTTTTGCAAGCAGCTGGGCCAGAACCATTTCGCTGGACATATCCGAATCCAGCAGGGCGTTTATTCGTGCATTCAGGAACAGCAGCACCACCAGTATTTCCAATGCAAGCCCTCCTGCCATCAAAAGCTCTTTTTTAGATTTCTTTTTCATTTTTTCCTCCGCAAACGCAATACTTTTTTACTTTGTTTTAATTATAATATCACACTTTATCCCTTTTGCAAACAAAAAGGCCGCCGCCCTTCGGCGACGACCTTTTAATATTTACTGCAGCTACCCGGCAGGACGGCAGGAAGTTTCTCCAGCGAATGTCCTGGGGGTGGGACCCTGCCGCCGCAGGCGGTAGGGCGGGACTGGAGTCTCGCAACAGCGACGACCGCTGCCCGCGGCAGAAAACAGGGAGAAGCTGTTGGGGCAGCGGCCAGCAAGACGCAAGCGATAGCGAAGCGGATGCTGGGTGCCGCAACCCGTCGCTGTTCGCGGAGAAAGCTCCCTGATGGCCTGCCCTATTACACGCTCAGGGATGCGTGCTGCTCCACGGCATCGGGGTTTGCATCGAAGATGGGCTTGAGCACATTGGCGATGAACTCCTCCACCTGCTGCGGTGCACGGCCCACAAAGTTCTCCGGCACAAGGCCCGCCACGATCTCCTCGCGGGTCAGGCCAAAGGCAGGGTCGGCAGCGATACGGTCCACCATATCGTTGGGCAGGCCCTCTTCCTTGACCTGCTTGCCGGCGGCGATGGCGTGCTGGCGCAGGCGCTCGTGCAGCTCCTGACGGTTTCCGCCCTTTTCCACAGCCTGCATCATGATGTTCTCGCTGGCCATGAAGGGCAGCTCTGCCATCAGACGGCTGCGCACCACCTTGGGATACACCACGATGCCGTCGGTGACGTTGAGCATGATGTTCAGGATAGCGTCGGTGGCAAGGAAGCCCTCAGCCATGGCGACACGCTTGTTGGCGCTGTCGTCCAGCGTGCGCTCAAACCACTGGGTGCCGGTGGTGAAGCTGGGGTTCAGCACATCCACCATCAGGTAGCGGCTCAGTGCGCAGATACGCTCGCAGCGCATGGGGTTGCGCTTGTAAGGCATGGCGGAGGAACCGATCTGGTTCTTTTCAAACGGCTCTTCCATCTCCTTGAAGTTAGCCAGCAGACGCAGGTCGGTGGCAAACTTCATGCAGCTCTGGCCAATGCCGGCAAGGGCGTTCAGGATGAAAGCATCCACCTTGCGGCTGTAGGTCTGGCCGGACACGGGGATGACCGCTTTGGGCGCAAAGCCCATCTCCTTGGCGATGGAAGCATCCACGGCGCGGATCTTATCGGCATCGCCCTTGAACAGCTCCATAAAGGAAGCCTGCGTGCCGGTGGTACCCTTGACACCGCGCAGCTGCAGAACAGCAAGACGGTGGTCGATCTCCTGCAGGTCCATCACCAGCTCGTTGGCCCACAGAGTGGCGCGCTTGCCCACAGTGGTGGGCTGAGCAGGCTGGCAGTGGGTGTAGGCCATGCAGGGCATGTCCTTGTATTCCTCGGCGAAGCGGCCCAGCTTTGCCAACACACCGATCAGCTTTTTGCGCACCAGCTCCAGACCCTGACGCATCACGATGATGTCGGTGTTGTCGCCTACATAGCAGCTGGTGGCACCCAGATGGATGATGCCGGCTGCCTTGGGGCACTGCTGGCCGTAGGCGTACACATGGCTCATCACATCGTGGCGCACCAGCTTTTCGCGCTCAATGGCCACTTCATAGTTGATATCGTCCACATGGGCTTCCAGCTCAGCCACCATATCGGGGGTGATGTTGGTCAGGCCCTGCTCCATTTCGGCCCGGGCCAGTGCCACCCACAGGCGGCGCCATGTGCGGAACTTGTTATCGTCCGAGAAGATATACTGCATCTCGTCCGAGGAATAGCGGGTGGAAAAGGGGCTGATATAACGATCATGCTGAGACATTGATTGTTTCCTCCTGAAAGTGACTCCCCCAGTCGCCTTCCGGCGACAGCCCCCTCGGGGAGGGGGCCTTTCAGCCTCCCTTTCCGAGGGAGGTGGCATCGCATCAGCGATGACGGAAGGAGTTTTTCTCTATTCTACCATCAAATCTTGAAATAGTCCACGCCGCCCTCAAAGATCGGCTGATATTTGTCACCGGTAACGTTCTTGTACAGGTACTCGCCGCTGCGCTCCGAGTGGCCCATCTTGCCGAACACACGGCCATCCGGGCTGGTGATGCCTTCGATCGCCAGCACAGAGCCGTTGGGGTTATAGCGCTGGTCCATGGTGGGATCGCCCTCGATGTCCACATACTGGGTGGCGATCTGGCCATTCTTCATGAGGGTGTCCAGCACCTCCTGCGGAGCCACGAAGCGGCCCTCGCCGTGGCTGATGGCAACGGTGAACTGTTCGCCCACCTCGCACTTGGACAGCCACGGGCTGCCGGTGGATGCAATGCGGGTGCGCACCAGCATGCTCTGGTGGCGGCCAATGGTGTTGAAGGTCAGGGTGGGATCGTAAGCGGTGATGGGGCGGATATCGCCGTAGGGGACCAGACCCAGCTTGATGAGAGCCTGGAAGCCGTTGCAGATGCCCAGCATCAGGCCGTCGCGCTGCTGCAGCAGACGGCGCACCGCCTCGGTGACTTCCGGGTTGCGGAAGAAGGAGGCAATAAACTTTGCGCTGCCGTCCGGCTCGTCGCCGCCGGAGAAGCCGCCGGGCAGCATGACGATCTGGCTGTTATCGATCGCCTTGACCAGTGCCTTGCAGCTCTCGGCAACATCGGCGGGGGTCAGGTTGCGGATGACCAGGATCTCCGGGTCGGCACCGGCGCGGGCAAAGGCCTTGGCGGTGTCGTACTCGCAGTTGGTGCCCGGGAACACCGGAATGATGACCTTGGGCTTTGCCACACCGATCTTGGGTGCGGCGGGTGCGGTCAGCTTGCCGTTGATCTTCTCCACGGTGGGGCCTGCCTTGCGGTAGGGGTACACCGGCTCCAGCTTGCCTTCCCAGATCTCCTGCAGCTGGGCCATATCCAGCTTTTCGCCGCAGGCTTCAAAGACGTATTCCTTGGTGGTCTCGCCCAGGATCTCACCGGCGGGAGAATCCGACACCATTTCCAGAACGATGGAGCCGTACATGGGCTGGAACATCTCATGGGTGGTCTTGTCCGCACGCATCTTGAAGCCGATGTGGTTGCCAAGGCCCATCTTGAACAGAGCCTCGGCAATGCCGCCGTAGCCCACAGAGCAGGCGGATGCCACCATGCCCTCTTCGATCATGTCCTCCACGATCTTGTAGTTGGCCTTCAGGGAGAAGAAGTTGGGGCAGCCGGTCTCGGGATCGATGATGGGCCGTACCAGCACTACCGTGCTCTCCGGCTTCTTGAATTCGGTGGACACCACCTTGTTTGCCTTGCCGATGGCCGTGGCGAAGGAGACCAGCGTGGGAGGCACATCCAGCTTTTCAAAGGAGCCGGACATACTGTCCTTGCCGCCGATGGATGCAATGCCCAGACCCATCTGAGCATCCAATGCACCCAGCAGAGCGGCCAGCGGCTTGCCCCAGCGCTCCGGGGCGGTGCCCAGACGCTCGAAATATTCCTGGAAGGTGAGGTAAGCATCCTCATAGCGGAAGCCGGAGGCCACCAGCTTGGTAACGCTCTCGATGACAGCCATCTGAGCGCCCTTGTACTGGTCTGCGCTCATCAGGAAGGGGTTGAAGCCCCATGCCATGCCGGAGCAGGTGCTGGTCTCGCCGTCCACCGGCAGCTTTGCCACCATGGCGTTCTGCGGGGTCAGCTGATAGGCACCGCCAAAGGGCATGAGCACGGTGGCGGCACCAATGGTGGAGTCGAACCGCTCAGACAGGCCCTTCTTGCTGCAGATGTTCAAATCGCCCACCATGTTTTTCATCTTCTGGCTGAAGGTCAGGCCCTCCCACTGGGGCTGCCAGACCGTGGCCTTTTCCACATGGACCTTCTGGTGCTTCTCGGCACCGTTGGAGTTCAGGAACTCGCGGCTGATGTTCACGATGGACATGCCGTTCCACACCATGTTCAGGCGGGGCTCAGCCGTCACCTTTGCCACCGGAGTGGCCTCAAGGTTCTCTTCGTTGGCGAGAGCAATGAACTTGTCCACGTCCTCGGGGGCCAGCGCCACAGCCATGCGCTCCTGGCTCTCGCTGATGGCCAGCTCGGTGCCGTCCAGACCCTCGTACTTCTTGGTGACCTTGTTCAGGTCGATGTACAGGCCGTCGGCCAGCTCACCGATGGCAACGGACACACCGCCTGCACCAAAGTCGTTGCAGCGCTTGATCATCCTGCAGGCATCCTCGCGGCGGAACAGGCGCTGCAGCTTGCGCTCGATGGGAGCATTGCCCTTCTGCACCTCGGCACCGCAGTGCTCAAGGCTGTCCAGCTTGTGGGCCTTGGAAGAACCGGTAGCACCGCCCACACCATCACGGCCGGTGCGGCCGCCCAGCAGAACGATGACATCGCCGGGGGCGGGGCACTCGCGGCGGACGTGGGAAGCGGGGGTAGCGCCTACAACGGCGCCGATCTCCATGCGCTTTGCCACATAGCCGGGATGATAGATCTCGTCCACCTGACCGGTAGCAAGGCCGATCTGGTTGCCGTAGGAGGAATAGCCGGCAGCTGCGGTGGTCACCAGTTTGCGCTGGGGCAGCTTGCCGGGCAACGTCTCACTGACCGGCTTGAGCGGGTCGCCTGCGCCGGTGACGCGCATGGCCTGATAGACGTAGCTGCGGCCGGACAGCGGGTCACGGATGGCACCGCCGATGCAGGTAGCCGCACCGCCGAAGGGCTCGATCTCGGTGGGGTGGTTGTGGGTCTCGTTCTTGAACAGGAACAGCCAGTCCTCGTCCTTGCCGTTCACATCGCACTTGATCTTGACGGTGCATGCGTTGATCTCGTCGGACTCGTCCAGATTTTTCAGGATGCCCTGCTTCTTCAGCTCCTTGGCACCGATGGTGGCAAGGTCCATCATGCAGCGGGGCTTGTTCTCACGGCCCAGATCGGCGCGCATGGCCATGTAGCGGTCAAAGGCCTTCTGCACGATGGCATCGTCGATCTGCACATCGTCCAGAATGGTGCCGAAGGTGGTGTGGCGGCAGTGATCGGACCAGTAGGTGTCGATCATCTTGATCTCGGTGATGGTGGGGTCACGGTGCTCAGAACGGAAATACTTCTGGCAGAACTCGATATCGCCAAGATCCATGGCAAGGCCGTTGTCCGCAATGAACTTTTTCAGCTGCTCTTCGTCCAGCTGGTTGAAGCCCTCCAGCACCTTGACCGGGGCGGGCACGGGGTACTCCATTTTCAGGGTCTGCTTGGTGTCCAGCGAAGCCTCGCGGGCCTCCACCGGGTTGATGACGTATTTCTTGATCTCGGCCACCTGCTCGTCGGTCAGGGTGCCTTCCAGCAGATAGACGCGGGCAGAGCGCACCAGCGGGCGCTCGCCCTGACTGATGAGCTGGATGCACTCAGCAGCGGAGTCGGCGCGCTGGTCGAACTGGCCGGGCAGATACTCCACTGCAAAGGACACGCCGTCGCTGGCGGGCAGCTCGGCATAGGTGTTATCCACCGGCGGCTCACTGAACACGGTGTTTGCACACTGGTTGAACAGTTCTTCGTCGATGCCTTCCACATCGTAGCGGTTCAGCAGACGCAGACCGGTAAGCGACTGGATGCCCAGCAGGCTGGTCAGCTCATTTTTCAGGCCGGTGGCTTCCACATCAAAGCCGGGCTTTTTTTCCACATAAATACGATAGACCATTGGGTAGGTTCCCCCTTATGATTCTAAAATTTATCTAGCGTCCTCGCCCTCTCCGTCAGCGCTCACGCGCTGCCACCTCCCCCAAAGTGGGAGGCCTTGGCAGTCCACGCAAAGTTCATGGTTTTGCCAAGGGCTCTCCCTTTGGGAGAGCTGGACGCGAAGCGGCCTGAGAGGGCGAGCCATTTATTCCTTTTCAGCCAGTGCCTTCAGGGCGCGCAGGCCGATATCGCTGCGCTTGTGCAGCTTTTCAAAGCGGATCTTCTCTGCCGCCTCATAGGCATGGCTCAGCGCATTGGTCAGGCGCGGGCCGGTAGCGGTGACACCCAGCACACGGCCTCCGGCCGTGACAAGGGTGCCGTCCTCGGTGATGGCGGTGCCGGAGTGGTAGACCGTCACATTCTCCTCGCCGGGCAGCTGGCCGTCCACAAGGCCTGTGATGGGCTTGCCCTTCTCGTAAGCCACCGGGTAGCCGCCGGAAGCCAGAATGACGCAAGCGGCAGCACCGTCCGAGAACTTGACCTCCTCGTTTTCCAGCGTGCCGTTGGTGCAGGCCTGCATGATGTGCAGCAGGTCGCCTTCCAGCAGGGGCAGCACCACCTGCGTTTCGGGGTCACCAAAGCGGCAGTTATACTCGATGACCTTCGGGCCGTCCGGGGTGAGCATCAGGCCGAAGTAGAGACAGCCCTTGAAGGGGCAGCCCTCGGCGTTCATGGCCTTGATGGTGGGCAGGAAAATTTTCTCCATGCACTCAGCGGCCACTTCCGGGGTGTAGTAGGGGTTGGGAGCAATGGTGCCCATGCCGCCGGTGTTCAGGCCGGTGTCGTGGTCGTTGGCACGCTTGTGGTCCATGCTGGACACCATGGGCTTGACCACCTTGCCGTCCGTAAAGCTCAGCACACTGACCTCGGGGCCGGTGAGGAATTCCTCCACCACCACATGGTTGCCGGATGCGCCGAATTTCTTATCCAGCATGATCTCCTTCACGCCGTCCGCAGCCTGCTGCTCGTTTTCGCAGATCAGCACGCCCTTGCCCAGTGCCAGACCGTCGGCCTTGATGACCACCGGGTACTTGCCCTCGGCCTTGATGTACTCCATGACCTTGGCGGGGTCGTCAAAGGTCTCGTACTTTGCGGTGGGGATGCCGTACTTCTTCATCAGGTCCTTGGAGAACACCTTGGAGGCCTCGATGCGGGCAGCGGCCTTATCCGGGCCAAAGGCCGGGATGCCCACTGCTGCCAGCGCATCCACCATGCCCAGAGCCAGCGGGTCGTCCTGCGCCACCACAACGTAATCGAACTTTTCTTCTACGGCAAAGCCCACCATGGTGTCCACATCGGTAGACTTGATGTTTTTGCACTTTGCGTCATAGCTGATGCCGCCGTTGCCGGGTGCGCACCAGATCTCGCCGCAGTCAGGGCTTTTTTTCAGTGCCTTGATGATGGCGTGCTCGCGGCCGCCGCCGCCCACTACTAAGATTTTCTTAGCCATATCGTTTTCTCCTAAACTTTCGTTCTTTCCGTCAGCTACCTCGCCCTCTCAGTCCGCTTCGCGTCCAGCTCTCCCAAAGGGAGAGCCCTTGGCAAAACCGGAAACTTTACCGTACTGCCAAAGCCTCTCCCCTTGGGAGAGGTGGCATTGCGCAAGCAATGACGGAGAGGGCGAGCCCGTTTCCCTTAGTGATGGAACAGCCGCAGGCCGCAGAAGGCCATTGCGATGCCGTACTTGTTGCAGGTGTCAATGACCTGCTGGTCGCGGATGGAGCCGCCGGGCTGCACGATGGCAGTCACGCCGGAGCGGCGGGCACGCTCGATGTTGTCGCCGAAGGGGAAGAAGGCATCCGAGCCAAGGCACACGCCAGTCACCTTGCTGAGATATTCCTTCTTTTCCTCGGCGGTCAGGGGCGCGGGCTGCTCGGTGAAGGTCTCTGCCCAAACGTCATCACCAATGACATCCTCCGGCGTATCGCCGATGTAAACATCAATGGCGTTGTCACGGTTAGGCTTTGCCACATCGTCGCGGAAGGGCAGGTTGAGCACCTTATCCATGTGGCGCAGCTGCCAGTTGTCGGCCTTCTGGCCTGCCAGACGGGTGCAGTGGATGCGGCTCTGCTGGCCTGCGCCCACGCCGATGGTCTGGCCGTGGTAGGTGTAGCACACGCTGTTGGACTGAGTATACTTCAGGGTGATGAGCGCAATGACCAGATCACGCTTCTGCTCTTCGGTCACATCCTTGTTCTCGGTGACCCAGTTGTTCAGCATGGTGTCGGCGTTGATGACCAGCTCGTTGCGGCCCTGCTCAAAGGTGATGCCGTACACCTGCTTGTGCTCGATGGGAGCGGGCTTGTAGGCCGGGTCGATGGCGACCACATTGTAGTTGCCCTTCTTCTTGCCGGACAGGATAGCCAGTGCCTCCGGCTCGTAGCCCGGGGCGATGATGCCGTCGGACACCTCGTGCTGGATCAGCTTTGCGGTGGGCACATCGCAGATGTCGGACAAGGCGATCCAGTCGCCAAAGGAGGACATGCGGTCCGCACCGCGTGCACGGGCATAGGCATTTGCCAGCGGCGACAGCTCCATATCCGGGGCAATGTGGTACATCTTGCGTTCCACATCGGTCAGGGGCAGCCCCAGCGCTGCGCCTGCCGGGGAAACGTGCTTGAAGGAAGCTGCTGCGGGCAGACCGCAGGCAGCTTTCAGTTCTTTGACAAGCTGGATGGAGTTGAGGGCATCCAGAAAATTGATATAACCGGGCTTGCCGTTCAGCACAGTGACCGGCAGGTCAGAGCCATCTTCCATATAAATGCGGCTGGGCTTCTGGTTGGGGTTGCAGCCGTACTTCAGTGCCAGTTCGTTCATTGGTGCATCCTCCTTATTTCTCTATTGTTTTAGTCCTGTTTTTCCTCTGCGTCAAGCTTTTTGAGCAGTTCCAGCTCTTCGGGCAGCAGCTCCGGCTCCTCGGGGTCGTCCAGATCGCTGCACACGGCATCGTACTTGTTAAAGATCATGTCGCCGGTCTCGCCGGAGTCCAGATCAATGACCCGGGCAAACAGGCTCACCTTGTTGTCCGGGTTCAGGCTGCTCCACAGATCGTGGGCAAAATCGCCGATGGTGCGGGGGCAGGCAAAGCGCAGCGGCTCACCCTCAAAGCTGGGGATGGGATTTCCGTTGTGCTTGTAGGTGCTGATGAAATGGCCCTCGCCTGCAACGGGCTGCGGGTAATCAAAGAAATAGCGCTGCACGCTGTCGCCATTGCCGTCCGCAGACTTGAGAATGCTCATCTGATAGCTGCCGTCGGCGTACACCACAGCGGAGATGCGGGGGGTGTAGTTGGGGCCGTCCGGCTCAAAGGTGCGGGTGCGCAGGGCATCGGCAAAGCTCTTGCCCTGACTCATCAGGTCATAAATGGTATCGGTCTGGTCGCCGTTGGTCACGATATGGGTCTTGCCCAGCGTCAGCACCGGATTGTAAATAATGAGGCTGGGGTCCTCCAGCTTTGCGGGGTCCGCTGCGATGGTGCAGATGCCGCCGCGCTCGGGCACGGGGTCAAACACGCGGTTGCGGCTGTTCTCGCTGCGGCCCATGATAAAGTAGCCAATGAACATCTGGCGGCCATCCGGAGCCATTGCCACAGCAATGCCGCGGCCGGGATACTCGTTGGATGCCAGATACTCGTTCAGGTTGATCTTTTCCATTGTTGTTCTCCTTTACGGATAACGACCTCGCCCTCTTCGTCAGCGCTGACGCGCTGCCACCTCCCCCAAAGTGGGAGGCTTTGGCAGTCCACACAAAGTTCATGGTTTTGCCAAGGGCTCTCCCTTTGGGAGAGCTGGACGCGAAGCGGCCTGAGAGGGCGAGCCAGTTTATCTCTTTACTCGATCTCTCCGCTGCACACCATAGCCACGGCCTTGGGCAGCAGCTTCCATTCGGCCTGCTCCATCACACGCTTCTGCAGCACCTCGGGGGTGTCGCCGGGCAGGATGTCCACGGCCTTCTGCAGCAGGATGGGCCCGCCGTCGCACTCTTCGTTCACGAAGTGGACGGTGGCACCGGTCACCTTACAACCCCGGGCCAGAGCCGCCTCGTGCGGACGCAGACCGTACATGCCGGGCCCGCAGAAAGACGGGATGAGTGCCGGGTGCACATTCAGGATGCGGCGGGGATACGCTTCAATGACACTGGGCCCCAGCACGGACAGAAAGCCTGCCAGCACCACCAGATCGATGTTGTGGTCTTTCAACGTTTTCAGCAGAGCAGCGTCAAAGTCCTCACTACTGGCGTAATCCTTACGGTGCACCACGCAGCCTTCCACACCGGCCTTTGCGGCCCGTTCCAGCGCATAGACACCGGGCTTGGAGGCCACCACAAGGGTGATCCTGCCATTGGGGTTCTCGCCCCGGGCTTCGCTGTCCAGCAGAGCCTGCAGGTTGGTGCCGCCGCCGGAGACTAAAACTGCAATGTTCAGCACAGCTCCACGCCCTCACCTTCTGCAATGACGCCCAGACGGTAAGCTTCCGGCTCACCGTTTGCGTGCAGGATGTCCAGCGCCTTGTCGGCCTGCTCTGCGGGGACGGTGAGCACCATGCCAACGCCCATGTTGAAGGTGTTGAACATATCGTGCTCGGAGATATTGCCGGTCTTCTGCATCAGCTGGAACAGAGCCGGGGTGCGGACATCTGCCTTGTTGATGCGTGCGCAGCAGCCCTTTTTCAGGCTGCGGGGAATGTTCTCGTAGAAGCCGCCGCCGGTGATGTGGGAAATGCCCTTCACATCCACCTCTTCCAGCACCTTGAGCACAGGCTTGACGTAGATCTTGGTGGGAGCCAGCAGGGCCTCGCCCAGCGTCTTGCCGCCCAGCTCTGCAGGGGCAGTGTGCAGCACATCGGGGTTTGCGTCAATGTCAAAGATCTTGCGCACCAGCGAGAAACCGTTGGAGTGCACACCGGTGGAAGGCAGAGCGATGATGACATCGCCGGGCTTCATGGAATCGTTGTTCAGGATTTTTTCCTTATCCACAACGCCCACGGTGAAACCGGCCAGATCGTACTCCTCCTCCGGCATCATGCCCGGGTGCTCGGCAGTCTCGCCGCCCACCAGAGAGCAGTCGGCCTGCACGCAGCCCTCAGCCACGCCCTTGACGATCTCGGCGATCTTCTCGGGAATGTTGCGGCCGCAGGCGATGTAATCCAGGAACACCAGCGGCTTTGCACCGGCGCAGATGACATCGTTCACGCACATAGCCACGCAGTCGATGCCGATGGTATCGTGCTTGTCCATGATCATGGCAATTTTCAGCTTGGTGCCCACGCCGTCGGTGCCGGAGATCAGCACCGGGTGCTTGTAGCCGGTGCAGTCCAGCTCAAACAGGCCACCAAAGCCGCCCAGACCGCCAATGCAGTGCTCGTTCATGGTGCGGGCCACATACTGCTTCATCAGTTCAACAGAGCGATAACCGGCGGTGATATCCACACCGGCGGCTGCATAGCTTTCAGAATAGCTTTTTTCCATGGTCTTACTCTCCTAATTTTTTCTCGTCCTTGGGACGGTCGTTCAGGTGGCGTTCGTGAATATCGGTGGAAAGCACCTCGTCCGGCTTCACGGCATATTCGCCGGTAAAGCAGGCGGTGCAGAATCCGCATTTTGTGTTCTTTGCAAGCTGGACAACATGCTCAGTGGAAAGGTAGCCCAGCGTATCGGCCCCGATCACTTCATTGATCTGCTCGACCGTGCGGCCGGTGGCCACCAGCAGTTTCTGATCCGGGATGTCAGTGCCGAAGTAGCAGGGGTACTTGAACGGCGGTGCCGACACCATAAAGTGCACCTCGGTGGCACCGGCATCCCGCAGCAGCTTGATGATGCGGGCAGATGTGGTGCCGCGCACGATGGAGTCATCCACCAGCACCACGCGCTTGCCCTTGACCGTGCTGGAAACGACGTTCAGCTTGATGCGCACGCTGTTCTCGCGCTGCTTCTGGCTGCCCTGAATGAAGGTGCGGCCGATGTACTTATTCTTAATAAAGCCGATGCCATAGGGGATGCCGCTCTCCTGCGAGTAGCCGAGAGCTGCATCCAGACCGGAATCCGGCACGCCGATGACCACGTCCGCTTCCACGGGGTGTTCCTGTGCAAGGAACCGGCCGGCCTGCTTGCGGGCCTCGTGCACCGAGCTGCCCTCGATGATGCTGTCCGGGCGGGAGAAGTAAATAAACTCGAACACGCACATCTGGGTGTCCGGCCGACCGCAGTGATCCTTGATGCTGCGCAGCTCACCGGTTTTTGCGTCTGCCACCACGATCTCGCCGGGCTCCACGTCCCGCAGCAGGGTGGCACCGGCAGCGTCCAGTGCACAGCTCTCGCTGGCAAACACATAGCCGCCGCCGGGCAAGGTGCCGATACACAGGGGCCGGTAGCCGCGGGGGTCGCGCACGGCGATCAGCTTGGTGGCCGACATGATCACCAGACTGTAGGCACCCTCCAGCACATCCATCGTCTTGCTGATGGCGGTCTCGATGCTGCCCATGCGCAGGCGGTTGCGGGTGATCAGGTAGCAGATCACCTCGGTATCGGAGGAGCCGTGGAAGATGGCACCTTCATTTTCCAGCTGGCGGCGCAGCTCGATGGCGTTGGTCAGGTTGCCGTTGTGGCACAGTGCCATGGTGCCGCGGCCATGGCGCACGATCATGGGCTGTGCGTTGGCCCGCACGCGGCTGCCAGCAGTGGCATAGCGCACATGGCCGGTCGCCATATGAGCGGTGGGCTTGGAAATGCTTGCCAGCACCGCCGGGGTGAACACCTCGTTCACAAGGCCGAGGTCGCGGTGGCCGTTGATCACACCATCATCGTTCACGGCGATGCCGCAGCTCTCCTGACCACGGTGCTGCAGGGCATACAGAGCCGAGTAGGCCGCAGCGGCCACATCCTCGGTACCGGCACGGTCGTAAATGCCGAAAACGCCGCATTCTTCATGCAGCGGATATGCAAAATCAGACATTGGTTCTCCTTTACAGCTGGGCGATCTCAGCCTGCAGCTTTTCCTCTTTGGCAGCGATCTGTGCGGCCATGGCGGTGCGCTCTGCTGCCAGCTTTTCGGCCAGAGCGTCGTCGCTCAAAGCTAGAATTTCCGCAGCCAGCCATGCGGCGTTCTTGGCACCGTTCAGAGCCACCGTTGCCACCGGGATGCCGCTGGGCATCTGCACCGTGGCAAGCAGGGCATCCATGCCGTCCATGGCACCGCCCTTCATGGGAATGCCGATCACCGGCAGGGTGGTGTTGGCAGCAAAGGCACCCGCCAGATGTGCTGCCATGCCTGCTGCGCACAGGATCACGCCGAAGCCGTTGGCACGGGCGCTTTTGGCAAACTCCGCTGCCCCGGCAGGGGTGCGGTGTGCCGAAAGGATGTGCGCCTCAAAAGGGATGTCCAGCGCTTTCAGCTGGGCACATGCGCCCTTTACCACCGGCCAATCGCTGTCAGAACCCATGATCACAGCCACTTTACGAACCATATCCAAACCTCTCTTTCTCAACCGACAAACAAAAAAGGCTGCGGTACACCCGTACCACGGCCTTTAATTCTGCGTATGCTCTCCCGACGCTTTGCACAAAGTTGCACGATGCCCCTGACATGCCCGAATGTTGTTTCGACCCATGAGACCCGGCAGCATCTTCATCATTGAAGTTCTCCTCCGCAGTTCCTTGTGCTTGCGTTTTCAGGCGGCGGAAAAGCCCTTTCTGCGGGCCGCCGTCCCTGTACTACATACAGTTTACGGCAAAAAAACATCTTTGAAAAGAGTGTTCCCACAAATTCTACCTTGTGTTTTCATGCCGTCAAAAAACTTTCAAAAGTTTTGTGCAGTTTCGACATTGTTTTTCTTTTTAAGTATGACTTATATTTTAAGTATATTTTATGTAAATAGGATGCGTTAACTTTTTGTACAATAGACGGACTTTTTTAAAAAATAATTTTTGCTGTAATTGCCCGTGCAGCACGGATGAGGTCCGCTGGGGCACAGCACACCTGCGTGCCGATGCGCCCGCCGGAGACATAGACCTTCTCCTGCGTCAGCACGCTCTCATCGAACACGGTCTTATACTGCTTTTTCATGCCTACCGGGCTGCAGCCACCGCGCACATAGCCGGTGACCTTGTTGATATCGGCCACATGGATCATGGCAACGCTTTTTTCGCCCACACTGCGGGCAGCGGCTTTCAGGTCCAGCTCTGCTGCCACCGGAATGACGAACACAAAATAGTTTTTGCTATTGCCCTGCGTCACCAGCGTCTTATACACGCAGGCAGGGTCTTCGCCCATGCTGCCGGCCACATCCACACCTGCCACGGCAACGCCCTCTTCATGAGCGTACTCGTGGGCGGTGTAGGGCACCTTTTCACGTTCCAGAATGCGCATGGCATTGGTTTTTGCTTCTTTTCCCATCTCTGATATCCCCTTCTGATTGCATTAAACAGACTCCTTCCGTCATCGCTACGCGATGCCACTGCTCCCCTTTTTGTCACTTGCGTGACATCTGTTCCTCTCTTTGTCACCTGTGGTGACATTTCTCCCCGGCGCGGGGAGAATCTGTCCCGGCCGGGGGAAGTCTTTCTCATTGAGGGAGGCTTTGGCAGCCCACACAACGTTTCCTGTTTTGCCAAGGGCGCCCTCTCAGAGGGAGCTGTCGAGCGTATGCGGGACTGAAGGAGTTTTTTCTATTCTACCACTTTCTTCAAAAAAATTCAAAATTCTCTTGACTTCAGTTTCCTGAAGTGATATCATAGCGTCACACACTTCAGAACCCTGAAGTTTGACACTGCAAGCTGCGGCAAAGGAGCCGGTCTCCCTCGCCGTTTCACACGATAAGGCAAAGGAGACAAAACACTATGATCATCGTACTCAAACAGGACGCACCTGAGGTACAGGTACGCGAGTTCTGCCACGAACTGCAGGATATGGGCCTGCAGATCAACGATTCCAAGGGCAGTGAGAGCCACATTCTGGGCCTGATCGGCGACACCAAGGCCGTGGCCGAGAGCTGGGTGCTGGCAAACCCGGTGGTGGAGACCTGCCGCCGCGTGACCGAGCCTTATAAGAAGGCCAACCGCAAGTTCCACCCGGACGACAGCGTGATCGATGTGGACGGCGTAAAGATCGGCGGCGGCAGCTTTGCCGTGATCGCCGGCCCCTGCAGCATTGAGAGCGAGGAGCAGATCACCTACTGCGCACAGCGCGTAAAGGCTGCGGGTGCTTCCCTGCTGCGCGGCGGCGCATTCAAGCCCCGCACCTCGCCCTACTCCTTTCAGGGTATGCGCAGCGAGGGCCTCGACCTGCTCAAGCTGGCACGCCGTGCCACCGGTGCTCCCATCGTGACCGAGATCATGAACACCGAGCACCTGCCCCTGTTCGAGAATGTAGACCTCATTCAGGTGGGTGCCCGCAACATGCAGAACTTTGAGCTGCTCAAGGCCGTCGGCCGTCAGAACAAGCCGGTGCTGCTCAAGCGCGGCCTTGCCAATACGCTGGAAGAGTTCGTGATGAGCGCCGAGTACATCATGGCTGAGGGCAACGAGAACGTCATCCTCTGTGAGCGCGGCATCCGCACCTTTGAGACCAGCATGCGCAACACCCTCGACCTTGCCGGTGTGGTGATGCTGCACAAGATGACCCACCTTCCCGTTATTGTGGACCCCAGCCATGCCTGCGGCCACGCATGGATGGTGCCGGAGCTGGCAAAGGCCGCTGTTGCTGCCGGTGCCGATGGCCTGATGATCGAGGTGCACAACAACCCCGCCAAGGCAAAGTGCGATGGTGCCCAGAGCCTGACCCCTGACCAGTTCGACGAGCTGATGCAGTTCATTGGCAAGGAAGTGGAGTTCTTTGGCAAAAAGCTGAACTAAGGCATTTTACATCCTCCTTCAGTCTGCTGCGCAGACAGCTCCCTCAAGGAGGGAGCCTCTGGCGAACCGAAAAAACTTTCCGGTTCTGTCAAAGGCCCCATCTTTGAGGGGGCTGGCATCGCGCAGCGATGACTGGGGGAGTTTTTGTTTTCTTTTGCTCTTATTTATGGTATACTATAGTGTATTTTGAATCTGTCCTTTAAAAAGAGGTATCATTATGAAAGCACATATCGCACGCAACCAGAACGCCGGTGTCCCGCTGGTTCTGGGCTGGAACCTTTCCCCCGCCGACCGCGGCAAGCTGGAAGGCATGGCTCCTGCTTTTGGCATGAAGCTGCTGCTCGTCTCCCCTGCCGATGCGGGCAAGACCGTGGCCCAGCTGCTGGGCGAGGTGGAGACCAAGGCCGCCCGCACGCTGGTGCTGGAGCCGGGTGCCTACCCGCCGGCAGTGGTTCTGGCCAACTTCAAGGAGAAGGATGTGGACACCCTGCTGGATCTGATGAAGCAGGCACAGGTCACCATTCCGCTCAAGGCCGTTGTGACTCCCTCAAACCGCAGCTGGGTGTTCGGCGATCTGCTGGCCCACCTGCAGGAGGAGCACGCCGCCTTTACCGCCGCAAAGGAGAACCACACCGTATGAAGACCCGCGCAAACCGTTTCGTCAGCGCCCTGCTGGCCGGGGTGCTCTGCCTGAGCCTGCTGGCAGGCTGTGCCTCCAAAAAGAAAGAGCTTACCCGCTATTCCACCGTTTTTTATGATGTGTTCGATACCGTAACGCAGGTGATCGCCTACTGCGAGAGCGAGGAAGAATTCAACACCCAGATGGATGCCCTGCACGCAGACCTTATTACCTATAATCAGCTGTATGATATCTACAACGATTACCCCGGCGTGACTAACGTCAAGACCATCAACGACAATGCCGGCAGCGCTCCGGTGGAGGTGGACGACCGCATCCTCTCCATGCTGGAGCTGGCCGACCAGATGTACCAGACCACCAACGGCAAGCTGAACATTGCCATGGGCAGCGTGCTGAATATCTGGCACAATTACCGCGAAGCTGCCGAAGCCGCCGAGACGGATGCCGACAACAAGCTGCCCACCATGGAAGAGCTGGAAGCAGCCGCCCAGCACTGTGATATCAACAACGTGATCATCGACGCGGATGCCAAGACCGTTTATCTGGCCGACCCGGAAATGTCGCTGGATGTGGGCAGCGTGGGCAAGGGCTACGCCGTGGAAATGGTGTGTCAGGCTGCCGAGGCCCGCGGCCTGACCAGCGCTCTGGTGAGCGTGGGCGGCAACCTGCGCGCCATTGGTGTAAAACCGGACGGCAGCCAGTGGACCGGCGGCGTGGAAAACCCGTGGAGTTCTTCGGATGTATACACCTCGGATTCCATGCTGGACGGTGCCATCAACATGAGCGATATGGCCCTTGTGACCAGCGGCGACTACCAGCGCTACTACGTGGTGGACGGCAAGCGCTACCACCACCTGATCGACCCGAGCACCCTGTTCCCCGCTGCCTACTTTAACGGCGTGACCGTGCTGTGCAGCGACTCCGGCCTTGCCGACTGCCTGACCACCGGCCTGTTCTGCCAGCCGCTGGAGGACGGGATGAAGATCGTGGAAAGTCTGGACGGCGTGGAAGCCATGTGGTGCACACCGGATCAGCAGGTCATCACCTCTTCCGGCTGGGATTCCCATTTGAAAAAGTAACCCTTAAAACGGCAAAAGGCCGACGCAGCACTGCGTCGGCCTTTTGCCGTTTTATCAGATGGTGAACTGCACCACACAGAATGCAGCGTAGATGCACAGCAGCGCAATGCCCTGCGGGCGGCTCAGCTTGCCCTTGAAGAGGGCGGGCAGGGTGAGCAGCAGCATCACGGCGAACATGACCGGGAACTCCAGCACCAGCGATGCATTGTGGCCGAAGAGCAGGGAGTTCTGCGGGATGGTGAAGGGTGCCACCGCGGCGGAAACACCGCTCACCAGAACCAAATTGAACACGTTTGCACCAATGACATTGCCCAGCGAAAGTGCACCGTGGCCCTTTGCCAGCGAGGTGATGGCCGTTACCAGCTCCGGCAGCGAGGTGCCCAGTGCCACAAAGGTGAGCGCGATCACCGACTCCGGCACGCCCAGTGCCTGTGCGATCAGGGTGCCGTTATCCACCAGCAGATTCGCGCCCACAGCAATGAGCACCGCGCCCACGGCCAGCAAACCCAGCTCCTTGGCAAAGGATGCATTTTCTTCCGGTTCTTCCTCTTCTTCCGGGGCGGGGGCGTTCTTCATGGCCATCACGTTGCAGATGATATACGCTGCGAACATGGCCAGAAGGATCAGGCCCACCGGGCGGGAGAAGTAGCCGGTGGTGTAGGCCACCCCGGCATAGAAGGCCGCTGCCACAAAGAAAAAAAGCACCGGCGTGCGCAGGCTCTTGGGGTCTACCTTGCCCGGCTTCACCGCAATGGTGATGGCCGCAATGAGCGATGCATTGCAGATGATCGAACCGATGGCGTTGCCGTAGGCGATCTCGCCGTGGCCGGTGAGAGCCGAGGTGGTGGAGACCATCACCTCCGGCAGGGTGGTGCCGATGGACACCACGGTGGCACCGATGAGCAGCTCCGGCACATGGAAGCGACGGGCAATGCCCGTGGCACCATCCACGAACCAGTCACCGCCCTTGATGAGGCACAGCAGGCCCACGATGAACAGCAAAACAGGAATGAGCATAGTTTTTCTCCTTTTGTTTTTGGCAGAGCGGCAATAAAAAAGAGACCTTTATTACATCCTGCCCAGAAATGGGAAGGTGTAATAAAAGTCTCAAGCATCCGGTGACACAGCGGGCATTTCTGCCGGGATGTCGCTGCGCCACAGCGCACCGTTTTTGCAAAACGAGCGCCCTTTACTCCCTTTTATCCGAAACGTATTATACCGGTTTTTGCACCAAAGTGCAAGAGGAACGTTGAAATTTCAGCCAGCCTTGGCTACTTTTTTGGCATTGGGATAAATGCGCTCCATGCGGGCATCGTCAAAATGCGCATCCAGCAGCGTATCGATGCTGTTTTTGGGCGCTTCGCCGCTGGTGCGGGCATCGTAGCGGGCAAGGGCCAGCGCACTGGTGAGCATGTTCACCGCCATGAATACGGCCAGCACCGCAGTTACCCACGGGCGGATATGGCTGCGCACCTTTGCCATGCCCTTTTCCACCAGCGGATAGCCGTAGCGCATCCACGCCACCGCTGCAATGCCCCAGAAAAAGCAGTACAGCAGGTTGATGCGCCCGCCCAGATTGAACTTGAACTTGCTGTAGTCCCAGAACACGGTGCCGAACAGCAGCTCGGTGACGGCGCTGCACACGTATTCGTACACACCGCCCATGACGGTGCCGAAGGCGAACAGATAGCGGTCGCTTTTGTCCTTTTCCTGCCGCAGCAGCACTGTAGCCATCACCAGTGCCAGCCCCCACACCACGCTGAACGGCCCCCAGACCAGACTGGAGCGGCTCATCCACACGCCTGCCGTCACGCGGCAGAACACCGTCTCCACCATGTCGCCCAGAAACGCGCCGATCACGAACAGCCACAGCAGGTCGGACACGCTGAGAAAGTTCTTTTCCCCCTTCCGGAGCGCAGTCTGCTCCTGCCGGGCCGCAGCCGGGTAAGCATACTGGATGCGTTTTTCAATGTAAAGCGCGATCCTGCGGCGCAGCGTGTCCGACCGCTCCCCCAGTCTCTGGTTGAGCTGCTCCAGCATCGGGTGCCGGGCCGCATACTGCTGCACCAGCACCGCCGAACCGATCTGGTCCAGTACCGCCACCGTCAGCGAGACCCATACTGCCGGGCGCAGCAGCCAGACAGGGATATGCGCGCACAGCTGCAGCAACACATTATTGCCCCACAGCACACTTGCCGTGCCCAGCGCACCCCACAGCAGCGAATACTGCAGGCACACATAGCCGTTCAGATTGAATTTTTTTCCGGAATAGTCCCACCACTTGCGGCGGTGCAGGCGTTCCAGCAGCTTGGCGGTGATCCATTCCATCACCGTTGCCGCCATCATACAGGCAAAGAACAGGTAGACCGGCTCGGTGCGCAGGTCGCTGAAACTCACGGCCAGCAGCACACCGGTGGTACCGTAGATAAAGCAGAACGGGCCTGCCGCCGCACCGCGGTTGGCAAACCTTCCGCCCCGGATGGTCGCGACTACCGTCTCAGCCACCCAGCCCAGAAAGGAATATACTAGATAAATAACACCCAGAGTATAGAAGTTCAGCGTCATAGGCATCCTTTCGCTTGTGGAATTTTGTCGATACACTGATTGTACCCGGTTTAAGCATATTCTACAAGAGCTGTTGTGAAAAATTCACAAAAGCCGTCCTGCCTGCAAAAAGGGCCGCCGTGCATTCAAACGCACAGCGGCCCTTTCTTATTGATTCAGTTTACAGCTCACAGCTGGCTCTTATACAGCTCCACGATCTCCTCCACGCTGGTGTCGCGGGGATTGCCGGGACGGCAGGCATCTGCAAATGCGGACTCGGCGAGGAACTGGATATCCTCTTCCTTCAGGATGCCGTGCAGATTTGCGGGGATGCCCACGTCTGCGCCCAGCTGCTTGACGGCGGCGATGGTTGCATCGGCGGCTTCCACATCGTTCATCTCATCGATGCCCACAACGCCCATGGCCTTGCCCACGGCGCGGTAGCGCTCACCGGCGACGCTCTTGTTGTACTCCAGACCCACCGGCAGCAGGATGGCGCAGGCCACACCGTGCGGGGTATCATACAGAGCGGACAGGCCGTGTGCCATGGAGTGCACGATGCCCAGACCCACATTGGAGAAGCCCATGCCGGCGATGTACTGGCCCAGAGCCATGCCCTCGCGGCCTTCCGGGGTGTTCTGCACTGCGCCGCGCAGGCTCTGGCTGATGAGCTTGATGGCTTCCAGATGGAACATATCAGAGATGACGCAGTGGCCCTTGGTAATGTAGCCCTCGATGGCGTGGGTCAGAGCGTCCATGCCGGTGGCGGCGGTCAGGCCCTTGGGCATGGAGGACATCATATCGGGATCGACCACGGCGATCTCGGGGATATCGTTGGTATCCACGCAGACGAACTTGCGCTTCTTCTCCACATCGGTGATGACGTAGTTGATGGTGACCTCAGCAGCAGTGCCGGCGGTGGTGGGAACAGCGATGGTGAACACAGCGTGTTTCTTGGTGGGAGCAACGCCTTCCAGAGAGCGGACATCCGCAAACTCGGGGTTATTGATGATGATGCCGATGGCCTTTGCGGTATCCATGGAGGAGCCGCCGCCGATGGTCACGATGCAGTCAGCCTCAGCAGCCTTGAAAGCGGCCACGCCGTCCTGCACGTTGGCGATGGTGGGGTTGGGCTTGATCTCGCTGTAAACAGCGTAGGCAAAGTTTGCAGCATCCAGCAGATCGGTGACCTTCTTGGTGACGCCGAACTTGATCAGGTCGGGATCGGAGCAGACGAATGCCTTCTTGTAGCCGCGGGCGGTCAGTTCGGGAACGATGTTCTCAATGGCACCGTGGCCATGGTAGGAGATGGTATTCAGAACGATGCGGTCAGCCATAGTTATTTTTCCTCCAAATCTCTTTTCCGCCGCTTTCCGGGCGGAGCTCTCTGTTTTTCAGCATAGCACATTGTCAAAAGCTTTGCAATGTGAAATTATTTGAATTTATTGTAAATTTTTATCAATGTGCAGTGTTTTATGGGCACTTTTTCCAATTTCCCACAGTTTTATGTTGTTTTTTCTTTTTCCCCTTGACAAACAGAGCAAATCGTGTATTATTGTATCAAGCGCTTAATACATCAAGACAAGGAGATGATACCATGGGCGAACAGTTTGATGCCAGCCGCCCGATCTATGCACAGCTTGTGGAACGGCTGAAGGCCCGGATCCTGGCCGGCACCTACCCGCCGGGCGGGCATCTGGATTCGGTGCGTGATCTGGCCGCAGCCGCCGGGGTGAACCCAAACACGATGCAGCGTGCCCTTGCCCAGCTGGAAACGGAGGGGCTGGTGCACACCGAACGCACCGCAGGCCGCTATGTTACGGAGGATACTGCATTGATCGAACAGCTTCGTGCCGACACCGCCCGGACGCTGGCGTCGGATTTTCTGGAAAAGATGCGCGGCATCGGCTACAGTCCCGCACAGGCAGCCGCGCTTTTGGAACACTGGGACGCAAAGGAGGACCGCAATGAGTGAACTTTTGAGCTGTGAAGCACTGACCAAGTGCTACCAGAAGGATAAGACCGCACTGGAAAATGTAGACCTGCACATCGGCTTTGGCCGCATCGTGGGGCTGCTTGGCCCCAACGGCAGCGGCAAGACCACCCTCATCAAGCTGGCAAACGGTCTGCTGCAGCCCAGTGCAGGCAGCATCCGGATCGCCGGCATGACCCCCGGGCCGGACACCAAAGCCATCGTGTCCTATCTGCCGGATGCTGACTGGCTGCCGGACTGGATGCGTGTGGAGCAGCTGGTGGAAATGTTCCACGAATTTTATGCCGATTTTGACCCCGCTAAGGCAAACGAAATGCTGGCCCGGCTGGAACTGGAACCGAAGGCGCGGCTCAAGACCCTCTCCAAGGGCAGCAAGGAAAAGGTGCAGCTGATCCTTGCCATGAGCCGTGCCGCAAAGCTCTACCTGCTGGATGAGCCCATTGGCGGCGTGGACCCTGCTGCCCGGGACTATATCCTGAGCACCATCCTGAACAACTACAGCCGGGATGCGACCGTCATTCTATCCACCCACCTCATCGGCGATATCGAGCCAATTCTGGACGAAGCCGTCTTTTTGAAGGATGGCCGGGTGTTCGCCCACCGCAATGCCGAAGAGCTGCGCGAGACCGAGGGCATGAGCGTGGATGCATATTTCCGGGAGGTATTCAAATGCTGAAACAACTGTTAAAATATGAATTCAAGGCCACCGGCCGCACCTATGGCGGGCTGTATCTGGCCCTTGTTGCGCTGGCAGTGCTGAGCGGCTTTTCCCTGCGCAGCTCTTCCAAGGACAACTTTGCATCTCTGCTGCTGTTCGCCTACATGGTCGTAGCCGTTGCAGTGGCAGTGGTGTCCGTGATGACCATTGTGACCCGCTTCACCCGCAATCTGCTGGGCCGCGAAGGCTACCTGATGCACACCCTGCCGGTGACGGAAAGCCAGCTCATCCTTTCCAAGCTGATCTCCAGCGTGGTCTGGATGCTTTGCAGCGGCATCGTGGGTATTTTCTCCTTTGCGGTGATGCTGCTGGCTCTGTCTCTGAACAGCGCGGCCCTGCAGCAGCTGCCGGAGCTGTGGCAGAAAGTGGTAGAGATCTTCCGAGAGATCTTCCGCATGACCGGCAGCTCCGGGTGGCTCTGGCTGGCCTTTGAAACGCTGAACGGGCTGGTGGCACTGGTGTCCAGCATCCTGTGCATCTATGCCGCATGCATGATCGGCCACCAGTTCAAAAAGCACATGGTCCCGGCCGGTATTCTGGCATTTTTCCTGCTGTCCTTCCTGCAGAGCTGGCTGAGCTCCGGTGTCAGCAGTGCCGACATGCTGCAGGCTGTTTCCTATCCCACCCTTGGCGGCGTGGACATCTCCATTGCTGCGCCCAGTGCTTTCACCACCCTGTTCGGGCTGGCGGTCAGCATTGCCTTTGCCGCAGGGTACTTCCTGCTGACCCGCTGGCTGATGGAGCATAAGCTGAATCTGGAATAATTTTAATGTCCTCCGCTTTCGCTCTGGGCATTTTCAGCGAAACTACTTCTTAATTGCTATTTGTAAAAGGCCGAACCATAAACTTCATCTGATACAAAAAACATCTGCAAGCTGCCCCATTCCGGGCAAAGTTTGCAGATGTTTTTCTTGTTATAAAGTGTTCAGCACTCGTCGTACTGCTTTTTCAGGTAGTTCAGGCATTCCACCGCGTTTTCCGGGGTGGTATTCTCCAGCGTTGCAAAGATATAGGGCTTTTCCTGCTTTGCAAAGCGCAGGATGGTGCGGTAGTCCTCCATGCCTCCCTGCCCTGCACCCGTAGCAGCCAGCTGGCCGCCCGCATCCTTGCGCAGGAAATCTTTGAAGTGGATCATGGCGATGTCCTTGCCCAGAAGCTCGATGGCCTCGGCGAACACTTCCTCGCGGCGGTCCACATTTTCCATGTTCAGCAGGTTGACGGGGTCGAACAGGATCTGCAGGTTCGGGCTGCCGATCTCGTCCAGCACAGTGCGGGCGCGTCTGGCATCGTACACGATGTGCTTGACCACCGGCTCAATGGCAATGGTCACGCCATACTGCTCGGCGCAGCGCACCACCGGCTTGAAGTTCTTGATAAAGGTGGAAAGTGCGGCATCGCTGCGGCACTCCGGGCAGAACTTGTACTCTGCGTTGGGCGCACCGGTCTCGGTGCCCACCATGCCGCAGCCCAGCAGGCTTGCAAAGCGGATGTGCGCATAGTATTTTTCCTGAATGGCGTGCAGGGCATCCGCATCCGGGTGGGCAAGGTTCAGGTAGTTGCCCAACACGGCAATGTCGATGCCGTTTTTCTCAAACAGATGCCGCAGATACAGCGCATAGCCGGGGGTCAGGGCGCTGGGGGTGCAGGGCAGCTCCTTGAAGGATTTGCTCAGAGCCACATGGGCGCAGGTAAAGCCTTTCCGGCGCACCAGCGGCAGCACCTGTTCAACAGGCAGCTTTTCCGCGTCATGCAGACGCAGGCCGAATTGGATCATGGAAAACCTCCTCCTTTCCCGCACAACACGCGGGGTTGCATTGACCTTATTATACACGAAAGCTGCGTTCCATGGAACCTCCTGAAACAAAAAAGAGCATCACTTTGCACCCTCAATGGATACAAATGATGCTCTTTTTGCAGATCTGGTCCTGGCAGATGCGGCTCATTCTCAGCGACGGTACTTTGCAGCGGCCTGCAGGCGCTGCATCGCACGGTCGAGCGCGATCTTGCTCTGATAATATTCATGCATGCTCTGCTGATGCTGCAAACGCTCCTCGGCACGGATGCGGGCAGCCTCGGCACGGTTCTTGTCGATATCCTCCGGGCGCTCGGCGCTGTCCACCAGCACCATCACGTAGGCAGGCGTCACCTCGGCAATGCCGTCGCCTACCAGGATGTCCCGGCTTTCACCGTTCACCTCAAAGTGCAGGATGCCCATGTGGATGGCCACCAGCACCGGGCTGTGTCCGGCCTGTATGCCGTACACGCCATCGCTGATGGGCAACACAAGGTCTTCGCAATCGCCCTGATAGTACTCACCGCTGGACGCAGTGATGTTCAGCATGAACTTGTTCATCAGACGGCACCGCCCTTTTCCTCAGCCAGCTTTTCCGCTGCCTTCTGGCGGGCATCTTCCAGCGTACCAACGTTGAAGAACGCCCACTCCGGCAGGTCGTCGGCTTCGCCGTCCACAATGGCGGCAAAGCTGCGCACGGTATCCTGCAGGGGCACATACTTGCCCTTCAGGCCGGTAAAGTTCTCGGCCACAGCAAAGGGCTGGGACAGGAACTTCTGCAGCTTGCGGGCGCGGGCGACGGTGAGCTTGTCGTTCTCGTCCAGCTCGTCCATGCCCAGAATGGCGATGATGTCCTGCAGCTCCTGATAGCGCTGCAGAATGGACTGCACCTTGCGGGCCACGCGATAGTGCTCCTCGCCCACGATATCCGCTTCCAGAATGCGGGAGGTGGATGCCAGCGGGTCCACGGCCGGGTAAATGCCCTGCTCCACGATCTTACGGGACAGCACGGTAGTGGCATCCAGATGTGCAAAGGTGGTGGCGGGGGCTGGGTCGGTCAGGTCGTCGGCGGGGACGTAGACGGCCTGCACAGAGGTGATGGAGCCTTCCTTGGTGGAGGTGATGCGCTCCTGCAGAGCGCCCAGCTCGTTGGCCAGAGTGGGCTGGTAGCCCACAGCAGAAGGCATACGACCCATCAAGGCGGACACCTCGGAGCCTGCCTGCACGAAGCGGAAAATGTTATCAATGAACAGCAGCACGTCCTTGTGGGTCTCCTCACGGAAGTACTCTGCCATGGTCAGGCCGGTCTCGGCAACACGCATACGTGCTCCGGGAGGTTCGTTCATCTGACCAAAGACCAGTGCGGTCTTATTCAGAACACCGGACTCGTTCATCTCGCCCCAAAGGTCGCAGCCCTCGCGGGAGCGCTCGCCCACGCCGGTGAAGATGGAGTAGCCGCCGTGCTCGGTGGCCACGTTATGGATCAGTTCCTGAATCAGCACGGTCTTGCCGACGCCTGCACCGCCGAACAGACCGATCTTGCCGCCCTTTGCATAGGGGGCCAGCAGGTCGATGACCTTGATGCCGGTCTCCAGGATCTCGGTCGCGGGCTTCTGCTCCGCAAAGCTGGGGGCCTTGCGGTGGATGGGCCAATGCGGCACATCATCCACAGAGCCCTTGCCGTCGATGGGTCTGCCCAGCGGGTCGAACATGCGGCCCAGCGTGGCTTCGCCCACCGGTGCGGTCAGGCCGTGGCCGGTAGCGGTCACGGTCATGCCCTTGCCAAGACCCTCGCTGGCGGAAAGCATGATGCAGCGCACAGTGGTCTCGTTGACATGCTGTGTCACTTCCATCGTGCGCTCGGTGCCCTCAGCGGTCACGGTAAGCGCTTCCTGCAGGGCAGGCAGCCTGCCTGCGGTGAACTGCACGTCCACCACAGGGCCGGCTACGCGAATAATAGTTCCCTGTATCATACGATTGCCTCTATACTAATTTGTAAATACGTTTTATTCCGCCCGGTTCTGCACAGCAGCCGCACCGCCGATGATCTCGGTGATCTCCTGCGTGATAGAGCCCTGACGGGTGCGGTTGTACTCCAGCTGCAGCTCACGGATCATATCGTTGGCGCTCTTTGTGGCGGAATCCATGGCGGTCATGCGGGCGCTCTGCTCTGCGCAGAAGCTCTCGGTCATGGCACCAAAGATCATGCCGTGCATGTAGATGGGCGCGGTCTGCTCGAACACCGTCCATGCAGACGGGAACATCTCCACCTCGCCCTTCGGGTCGCCCAGACCCTTGGGAGCGGGCTGAAGATGGGCGCGGTCCAGCGGCAGCAGACGCACCATGGTCGGTTCGCTGGTCAGTGCATTCTCGATGCGGGTATAGATGAGATAGATCTCATCCAGCTTGCCGGTCTTGAAATCATCGATGGCATCCACCGTGATATCGCGGGCGCGCTGCAGCGTAGGCTCGGTAGCGCTGTAGTGGAAATCCTCCACCAGACGCGGGTCCTTGTGGTACAGGGCGCGGTAGCCGGTCTGACCGATCACATAGAACCGGTCGTTCTCATCCGCATTTTCCTTGAGGAACTTGATGATGTTCTGGTTGTAAGCGCCTGCCATGCCCTTATCTGCCGTCAGCACAATGTAGGCCCGCTTGGGGTTTGCGATATTGCGCTCGTGGAAGAACGGATGCACCGGCTCTTCCGGCAGGTGGGGCACCACGCGGGAAATGGTGTCGCGCATACGGTTGAAGTAGGGCGACACATTCTGGTAGTTCTTGCGCGCCTTGCGCAGCTTGGACGAGGAGATCAGATACATGGCGTTCGTGATCTTCATGGTGTCCTGAATGCTCTCAATGCGCTCCTTCAGCAGCTTACTGGACGGCATGGCTGTCGCCTCCCGCATAAGCTTTCCAGGCGTTCAGGATGGCATCGACCATATCCGGTTCGAGCTTGCCGGCAGCAGTGATCTTATCCATCGTACCGGACACATCCGCGCGGAACTGACGCACAAATGCGGAAGTTTTGGCGCGCAGCTCGGCAGTGGGCAGCTGATCCAGCATACCGTGGGAAGCCAGCACCAGCGTGACCACCTGCTCTGCATCGGACTTGGGCTGGTACAGCGGCTGCTTGAGCATTTCCGTCAGTGCCTTGCCGTGATCCAGCTGGCGGCGGGTCTCTGCATCCAGATCAGAGCTGAACTGTGCAAAGGACTCCATATCCTTGTACTGTGCCAGTTCGATACGCAGGTTTGCGTTGGCCTTCTTCATGGCCTTGGTCTGGGCAGCGCCGCCCACACGGGACACCGACAGGCCCACATTGACAGCCGGGCGGTTGCCTGCATTAAACAGGGCGCTCTCCAAAAAGATCTGGCCATCGGTGATGGAAATGACGTTGGTGGGGATGTAGGCGGAAACATCGCCTGCCTGCGTCTCAACGATGGGCAGTGCAGTGATGGAACCGCCGCCCAGCTTGTCGCTCATGCGGCAGGAGCGCTCCAGCAGACGGGAGTGCAGATAGAATACATCGCCGGGGTAAGCCTCACGGCCCGGAGAGCGGCGCAGCAGCAGAGAGATGGCACGGTAAGCCACTGCATGCTTGGACAGATCGTCGTAAACGATCAGCACGCTCTTGCCCTTGGACATGAAGTATTCGGCCAGTGCGGTGCCGGCATAGGGTGCGATGTACTGCAGGGGAGCAGAATCCGAAGCAGTTGCCGCCACGATGGTGGTGTAGCTCATGGCACCGTGCTTCTGCAGGTCGCCTGCTACGCGGGCGATGGAAGAAGCCTTCTGGCCGATGGCCACATAGATGCACAGCACGCCGGTGTCCTTCTGGTTCAGGATGGCATCGGTGGCAATGGAGGTCTTACCGGTCTGGCGGTCGCCGATGATCAGCTCACGCTGACCGCGGCCGATGGGGAACATGGAATCGATGGCGAGGATGCCGGTGTGGAGCGGAGTATCCACGCTCTGACGCTCCAGAATGCCGGGAGCCTGCTTTTCGATGGGGTTGTAGCCCACAGCTTCAATGGGGCCTTTTCCGTCGATGGGCTCGCCCAGCGGGCTGATGACACGGCCCAGAAAGGCATCGCCCACCGGGATGCCGGCACGCTTGCCGCTGCGGGTCACCAGAGTACCCACGCCCACCTTCTCGATATCGTCGAACAGCATGACACCCAGATGATCGGGTTCCACACTTTCCACCATGCCCTTTGCACCGGTGTCAAAGGTAACGATCTCGCCGTAAACGGCCTTGTCCATGCCCTTGACATCCACAACGCCGTCGGCGGCGGAAATGACCGTACCGCCCTCAGAAGCCTCGGCAGCGGGCTTGTAGTCCTCTGCGCGGGTCTGCATGGTGGCAAGATCGGGGGTGCCTGCGGTGATGTTCTCCAGCATATGCTTTGCAGAGTTGTCGATCACCTGGTCGCCCACCTGCAGCACATAGCCGGAAATCAGCTCCGGCTCCACGCTGACGGTGATCACCACCTCAGCGCCGTACTGCTTTTTGAGCTGGGTGCGGATGCGCTGCAGCGCCTCCTCAGAGGGAGTGCGGGCGCAGTGCAGATATGCTTTCAAGGTCTCAGCTGCGCTTGCCATCGCTGTCCCCCGCTTTCTGCAGCAGGTCGTCCAGCAAACGGGCATCGTCCTGCTGCGTCAGGTTGCGTTCCAGCACCTTGGCGCACACGGTACGGGTCAGGTCAGCGATCTGAGCATCGGCCTGACGCAGCTTGCTGGCACGCTCTGCCTCTGCAGCTGCCTTGCCCTCGGCCACGATGGCATCGGCCTGACGCTGTGCGTCGGCCAGCAGCTGTTCTTTCTGTTTCTCAGCCAGCTGCTCACTTGCCTCGCGGCGGGCAGCAGCTTCCACATCCACATTGTGCAGCTTGTCTTCTGCTGCATTCAAGGCAGCCTGTGCCTTGTTCTTTGCTTCCTGCGCATCAGCCATGCTTGCATCCACCATCTGCTGGCGCTTTGCGATCACATCCTGAACAGGCTTGAACAGGAACTTACGCAGCAGCGCATACATGATGAGGACGTTCACAACGGTCCACAGCAGGTTCATATCCAACTTCAGCATTCGTACGCGCCTCCGTTACTGACCCAGGAACAGGATGATCAGCAGTGCAACGACGAAGCCGAAAATTGCAGTACCTTCTGCCAGAGCAGCGCCCAGCAGCAGGTTCGTCTGGATCTTGCTGGAAGCTTCCGGCTGACGGCTGATAGCCTCAGCTGCCTTGCCAGTTGCAATACCAATACCAATACCACCGCCAATGCCGGTCAGCGCTGCAATGCCAGCGCCCAGAGCAACCAATCCGCTCATAGTTAAATCTCCTTTTTCATTTGAAATAAGTAAAAGTTTTGGTTTATTCCTCTTCATCGCCGATGGTCTCTTTCATGAACAGCGAAGTCAGGAACACGAACACGTAGGTCTGAATCAGACCATCGAACAGGTCAAAGTACAGGCTGAACACCGCCGGGACGAACACAGGCACCACGAGCTTGATCAGCTCCATGATAACAAATGCGCCCAGCACATTGCCGAACAGTCGCATGCACAGGCTGGTGGGGCGGATGGCGATCTCGAGGATGTTCATGGGGGTCATGACCGGGGTGGGAGCGGCAAGGCTCTTGAGAAAGCCAACGCCGCCGCGTGCACGGATGCCGGCACCCTCGATCAGCACAATGCTCATCAGCGCCAGCGCTGCGGTCACGTCCAGATCCTTCGTGGGGGGCTTGACACCGAACACACCGATCAGGTTCGAGAAGGCGATGTAGATGGCTACGGTCACCAGATACGGCACATAGCACTTATTTTTTTCGCCCAGCAGACCTACAAAGAAATCGTTGCCTGCGGTGTAGGCCATTTCCAGCACAGCCTGACGCTTGCTAATATGGTCCACCTTCAGGTTCCGGGTAAGCAGGATCGAGCCGATGACGACGATCAGCATGATCACCCAACTGATGACCACGGATTCCGGGATCTGCATCGGGCCGACCTTGACGTACTCGACAGTCAGTTCTTCCATCAGGGCTTTGGTCAGATTGCTCAATTTATTTTTCCTCCTTCCTGAAGAATGGGATTTTGGGGGCAAGGTGCCATGCCGGTGTGCGGCACAGCGTCCTTCTTATCGCTCGAAGAAAGGCGCAGCTTTGTGAAAAAAGTAAGGAAGGTGTTCGGCTCTGTCCGGTCACACCCTCCCTCCTGCACGGGTCACTTCGTCTTTTTTCGTTGTGTATGATAGTACGATTGACGAAAATTGGCAAGTGGCTTTGTGCACATTCTACATTTTAGGTGATTCTACTGCATTGATATATTAAAAAAGTTGTGCATCTTGTCCAACAAAGCACTCTTCGCATGTACTTTTTCCACAAATTTCTTAGCCAATTCTTAGGTTTCAATGGCTTTTTCAGGGCATTCCGGGAAATATTTCCATCAAAAATGCCCCATTGTACATACTTTATATGCCCGATATATAAAATTCGTATAGGTGTCTCGTCTGGGATTACACCCGCTCTTATACATATTTATTATAACTGCATATCTAAAATCTGTCAGTCCTCCTGTTTTGCGCCGCGGCGGAACACCAGCCGGAAGATGGCACGGGCAAGCGGCCCGCAGTACAGCATCTGCTTTTCGTCGTGACTTCCTCGGCAGCCCTCCCTGCAGGGCACAGAGTTCCTCTCCAAAGGGTCTGATTGCCCGGACACACCGCGCAGAAAGCAGCATTTTGCACGTTCTATCTGCTATTTTTCAAGAACTGCACAATTATATGTTTCTATCCTTGTGCACTCTGCGAATAGACAAATCGATCAGAAATATGTATAATAAAGCCAGAAACCAGAGAAGTACAGCAGAAGCTCAAGAGAGAGCTAATCCCGCTGACTTGAAGCAGAAAGGAGCGAGACCGATGGTCGATATGGAACCCGCACAGTTTGGACAGGCTGTCGGGATTCGCTGAGAAGCAAAATAGAGGCTCACCACAGACGGGATGTTTCCCCCGTATAAAAACACAACAAAAATGAGCCAGTCTTGAGCATCAAAAATGCGATTACACGACAACCTGTCGATAAACTTAACCCCCAGCGATTCAAATAGATCCGCCGGAGATGATTCCTATGAAGGTATCTTTTGTACGGAGAACATTATTTGAATAGCAAAAAAGGAGTTCTACCAATGTACTAAGTAGTTTGCCCCTAGCGAATCTAACTCGAAAGAATGTGGTAATATGAAATTCATCTTCCGAATCTCGGTGCCGCACTCCATCAGTTAAGAGAAGGGTCAATCCAATGTACTAAGTAAATTCGTCCCCTTGAAATAGATTCTCAGTTTCCAGTAGTTTCTAAGGAGAGTCACCCTATGAAACGTTTACTCCGAAAATGAGGAACCCCAAGGAGAAGAGGCTTATGACTCCGAAGAAGTAAGTATCCAGCCGGACGAGGGCTTGCAACCGCCTCGTCCGGCTGGTTTTATTTTGTACTTTTTCAACCAGCAGTTGATGCCCGATTTGTGCAAATTTTACGCTGCGCGGTTGAATACCGTCCTTGTGTTTCCACCCCCCCTATGGTATAATGGTGAAAAAGGAGGTGCATTTTATGCAGATTGTATTTACGTTTGATCGGCTGAACCTGATGCATCTTGTTTTGGGCATCTTTGCATTCTGGATGGGCCTGCGGGACCTGCTGGGCAAAGACCCGCTCATCCATACCTTTTTCAACCAGTACGACCGCGATCCGGAATACCGTGCTATGTGGCAGAAGAAAAACGGCGTCCTTTTCATGTGCAATGCTGTGATTTTCTTCACTCTTCTCCTGTTGGACCCGGCCACTCTGCTTCACCGTGTCCTCAGCATCATCTGGATTGTGGCAGATCTGATCTATCTTGTCGCCTACGAAAGCTGGAACCATAGTGCGGATTGACAGCCGGAAAGGGGCCACCATGAATTTGAATCTTTCGGACTGGGATTGGCTGAACGCCGCGCTGGGTGTGCTGTTTTTATACCGCGGCATCCGGGACCTGTACAATGGCACCGGCACCGGCTGGAGCAGCGAGGACGAAAAGCAGCACTTCCACAGATCCTTCGGCATCCTGTCGATCCTTTGCGGTGCACTCTATCTGGTCAACATTTTTCTGCCCAAGGTGAAGCCGCTGAATTCCATTTTGATGGTGGCGGCGCTCGTGTTCAGTGTTGTTCTGCTGATCTCGCATCTGTGCTATCTCTTGAGCAAGGACGACAAAAAGTGAGGGGGTTCCATGGAAGTTATCTTTTCGATTTTAGTCGCACTTTTCGGCATCGGCTTCGGCATTTTTATGGCACTGCAGCCGGAGGATGCCATTGCCCTGCATGACCGTGGGCGGTATACGCAGACCGAACCAACAGAAAAATACATCAAGCTCACCCGGCTGGAAGGCATTGGGCTTTCGGTGCTCTGTGCCGTACTTCTGGTGGTGCTGCTGTTCGCACCCCAATAATACTTTGCAGCTTTCCTCTTGCGTTCGTTTTCTCATCCTGCTACAATGAGAAAAAACGCAGGAGGTATTTTATTATGGTCAAGCATGTGATCCTTTGGCAGCTGAAGGACGAACTGTCCGATGCCGAAAAAGCCGCCGTCAAGGCAGGCATCAAAGAGGGGCTGGAAAGTCTGGCCGGCAAGATCCCCGGCCTTGTGGAAGTGCATGTCAACATCAACGGTCTCCCCTCTTCCACCGCCGACCTGATGCTGGACACCACCTTTGAAAGCGCCGAGGCCCTCAAGGGCTACTCCGTCCATCCCGCCCATGTGGCTGTGGCCGACGGCAAGGTGC
The DNA here is from genome assembly GCF_003604105.1 of Faecalibacterium sp. AF10-46. Lineage (NCBI taxonomy): Bacteria > Bacillati > Bacillota > Clostridia > Eubacteriales > Oscillospiraceae > Faecalibacterium > Faecalibacterium sp. AF10-46. The sequence goes on from NZ_QVGY01000012.1 coordinate 41,479, forward strand.
GGCCCTACACCAAGGCACGGTTCTGTCTGGATTACGAGATTTAATGTTGACAAACCCACCGTTTTTGCGTATTATAGACATAACAGTGTAAATTGGCTGTGAAGAGAAGAGTACGCACCGTCTGCGCCTGACAGAAAGCCCGAAGGATGGAACCGGGCAGGCCGCGCGATGCCGAAGATGGTCTCGGAGCTGCGCAGGTGAAAATTGAGCCTGCGACGGGTGCGCCCGTTACCGCGCTGCGCCGTGCTTTTTGGCCCGGCAAAAGGCTGCGCCCGCAAGGGTGCGGCGAAGCAAGGTGGTACCACGAAAGTTTCAGGCTCTCGTCCTTGTCCGGCTCAGTCCGGCAGGATGAGGGCTTTTTTCGTCCCCCGCCAAATCAGGAAAGGAAGAGTATCAACCTATGAGTGAGCACAAGACATTCTACATCACCACTCCCATCTACTACCCCAGCGACAAGCTGCACATCGGCCACAGCTATACCACTGTCGCCTGCGACGCACTGGCACGCTTCAAGCGGATGCAGGGCTATGACGTCATGTTCCTGACCGGCACCGACGAGCACGGCCAGAAAATTCAGGACAAGGCTGCCGATGCCGGTGTGACCCCCAAGGAGTATGTGGACAAGATCGTAGCCACCGTCAAGGATCTGTGGAAGCTGCTGGACGTCAGCTACGACCGCTTCATCCGCACCACCGACGACTACCACATGGAGTCCTGCCAGAAAATTTTCACCAAGCTGTATGAGCAGGGCGACATCTACAAGGGCGAGTACATCGGCCACTACTGCAAGCCCTGCGAGAGCTTCTGGACCGACAGCCAGCTGGTGGACGGCAAGTGCCCCGATTGCGGCCGCGAAGTGTACGACGCACACGAGGAAGCCTACTTCTTCAAGACCAGCAAGTATGCCGACCGCCTGCTGAAGCTCTACGAGGAGAACCCCCAGTTCATCCAGCCTGAGAGCCGCAAGAACGAGATGATCGCCTTCATCAAGCAGGGCCTGCAGGACACCTGCGTGTCCCGCACCTCCGTGAAGTGGGGCATCCCCGTGCCCTTCGACCCCAAGCACACCATGTATGTGTGGGTGGACGCCCTGAGCAACTATATCTCCGCGCTGGGCTACGGTAACGAAAAATATCACGACTACGACAAGTTCTGGCCTGCCGACCTTCACATGGTGGGCAAGGAGATCCTGCGTTTCCACACCATTCTGTGGCCCGCCATGCTGATGGCTCTGGATCTGCCCCTGCCCAAACGGGTGTTCGGCCACGGCTGGCTGCTGATGAACGGCGGCAAGATGTCCAAGTCCGTGGGCAACGTGGTGGACCCTGTGATCCTGTGCGACCGCTACGGCGTGGATGCCATCCGCTACTTCCTGCTGCGTGAGATTCCCTTCGGCAACGATGGCATGTTCACCAACGAAGCCCTGATCACCCGCATCAACAGCGATCTGGCGAACGATTTGGGCAACCTGCTCAGCCGCACGGTCGCCATGTGCGAGAAGTACTTCGGCGGCACCGTGCACAATGTGGCCGGTACCGAGGCCATTGACACCGAGCTGGAGACCATGGTCAACGAGCTGACCGCCAAGGTCACGGCCGACATGGACAGCCTGACCATCCCGCAGGCCCTGATGGAGATCTTTGCGGTCATCCAGCGCGCCAACAAGTACATCGACGAGACCGCACCCTGGGCGCTGGCCAAGGACGAGGCCAACAAGGCCCGTCTGGAGAGCGTGCTGTACCACCTGTGCGAGGCACTGCGCGTGTGCGGCATCCTGCTGAACGCATACCTGCCCACCACCGCACCCAAGATGATGGAACAGCTGGGTCTGGACGCATCTGCTCTGGACCTGACCAAGACCACCTACGGCGCACAGGAGACCTACACCGTGCACAAGGGCGAGGCACTGTTCCCCCGCATCGATGTGGCAAAGGAAATTGCCCACCTGAAGGAAGAGGACGAGAAACGCAAGGCCGCTGCCGAAGCTGCCAACAAGGCCAAGGCCGAAGCAGAGAAGAAGGCTGCCGCCCCCGCCGAGGAGAGCACCGTGGACTTTACCCACGAGGAAGAGATCGACTTTGACACCTTCTGCAAGGTGGAGCTGCGCGTGGCCGAGGTGCGCGCCTGCGAGAACCTGAAGGAGAGCAAGAAGCTGCTGCACCTGACCGTGTTCGACGGCGAGCGGGAGCGCTGCATCCTTTCCGGCATTGCAAAGTGGTTCAAGCCGGAAGACCTGATCGGTAAGAAGATCGGCATTGTGTGCAATCTGGCTCCCCGCCCGATGATGAAGGGCAAGTACGTCAGCGAGGGCATGATCTTTGCTGCTGATACCGCCGACGGCGGCTGCTCCATCGCTTTCTACGGCGACGACACCCCCGTAGGCAGCCGCATCCACTGAGCCGCCATGCAGGAAAACAAAACGCTTTCCCACGCGGAATGGCTGGATAAAATTTTCGGCACGCCGGTGTTTGCCGTGCTGCTGGCCATCTTCTGCAATGTGCTGTGGGGCTCGGCCTTCCCCTTCATCAAGCTGGGCTACCGGCTGTTCTCCATTGATTCCGGCAGCACCGCCTCCATCTTCTGCTTTGCCGGTGTGCGGTTCATGCTGGGCAGCTTTCTGGTGCTTCTGGGCAGTGTTCTGTTGCAGAGCCGCCTGCCCAAGTTTCCCCGCAGCAAAGTGGCAGCGGAGTGCTGTGCTCTGGGCCTGTGGCAGACCACGACCCAGTACGCATTCTATTACATCGCTGTTGCCATGCTCACGGGTGCCTTTGGCGGTATCCTGAACAGCACCCAGAGCTTTCTGGGCGTGATTTTTGCCCATTTCATCTACGGCAACGCCGACCGCATGACCGCTGCCAAAACGCTGGGCTGTGTCATCGGCTTTGCGGGCGTGCTCATCGGCACGCTGGGCAACCACGGCAGCGGAAGCGGCTGGGGCGTGTTCTGCATGATGGCCGCTACCATCATCTTTACCCTGTCCGGCCCGTGGAACAAATCCGTGACCAAAAAAGCAGACAGCTTTGCCGTCTGCTTCATCAACCTGTTCGTGGGCGGTCTGGCACTGTTCGTGCTGGGCACTGTGCTGGGCGGCAGTCTCCATGTGCAGAGCGCACTGGCGGTGGTGGTCATGCTGTATCTGGCCTTCATCTGCGGGGCAGGCTATGTGCTGTGGGCCCTGCTGATGAAGAACAACCCGGTCAGCCGCATTGCCATCTTTGGCTTCGTGAACCCGGTGGTCAACGTGCTGCTGAGCGTCGTGCTCAACGGCGAACCCCTGTTCCGCTGGCAGTATCTGGCGGCGCTGGTGTTCGTGTGTGTGGGCATCTGGCTGGTGAACAAGGCCCCCGCCAAAAAGGAGGGCAAATGACCGGCCCCATTTTTGACACCCACGCGCACTACAGTGCCCGCGCTTTTGACGCAGACCGCGATTTCCTGCTGGACAGCCTGCCCGGCAAGGGCGTGGTGGGCGTGTGTGAACAGGCCACCCACTCCGGGGATGCACCCAAAGTGCTGGAGCTGGCGCACCGCTACCCGTGGGTGGTGGCAGCTGTTGGCATCCACCCGGAAAGCCTGCTGCCCGCCGCCGACTGCGGCGAGGAAGGCCCGGCTCCTACGGTCTCGGTGTACGGCGGAGACTGGGCCGCAGAGATGCGCGCTCTGGCCCTGTATTACGAGGACCCCAAGGTGGTGGCAGTGGGGGAGTGCGGGCTGGACTACCACTGGCCTGTGCCCAAGGATGCCCAGCTGGCCATGTTTGAGGCACACATCCGGCTGGCGCTGGAGCTGGACAAACCCATCATCGTGCACGACCGCAACGCCCACGCCGACGTTTACGCCCTGCTCAAAAAATACCAGCCCAAGGGCATCGTCCACTGCTATTCCGGCAGTGCCGACGACGCGGTGTGGCTGGCAAAACAGGGACTGTTCATCGGTTTTGGCGGGGCGTGCACCTTCAAGGGTGCCAAGCGGGCGGCAAAAGCCATCAGCGCCCTGCCGCTGGAAAGCATCGTGCTGGAGACCGACTGCCCCTACATGGCACCGGAGCCGGTGCGCGGCACCCGCTGTGACAGCTCCCTCATCCGCTATGTGGGCGAGTATATCGCCCAGCTGCGGGGCATCTCTGTGGAAGAGGTGTTCCGCACCACAGCCGAAAATGCCCGCCGGGTATACGGGCTGTGATCCGTTTTTCGCAAGTTGCACAGGTTTTTCTCTGTGCTTCTGTATAAATCAACAATCAAAATCCAAACTGTTATAAGGAGAACCTACCATGAAAGCACGTATTCCTAAGCACCGCGAGTTCATCATCAACTTCCCCGACAGCATCGACCAGAACAAGGCCAACGAGGGCTGGGCAAAGCTGCAGCAGATCGTTGAGGACTACAAGAAGGCCCACAATGGCGCTTCCGTCTACGCCCCCACCTTCATCGAGGACTGCGAGGCCGAGGTGAAGAAGCTGCAGGAAGAGTACGGCTTCGAGTACACGGTCGAATACGTTCAGTAATTTCCGATATTTAAAATCCCCTCTGTGCATCTGCGCAGGGGGGATTTGCTGTTTCAGGGGCCATTTTTCCTGCGGTGTGCTCCCGCAAAAATACAGCCCCGGCAGACTGCATGGTCTGTCGGGGCTGTGCTTTTCTGTCCAGGTCACTTTTCCACTTTACTCAGCAGGATGCGGTCGTTATCCAGATTCTTGCCGGCATTCTCGCGGAACTTTTCAAGCAGGCCGTCCACGGTCATCCGGCTGCGTTCCTCGCCCTTCACGTCAAAGACGATGCGGCCGGAATCCATCATCAGGGTGCGGTTGCCCAGCTCCAATGCCTGATGCATATTGTGGGTGACCATCAGGCAGGTGATCTTCTTTTCGGCCACGATGCTCTTGGTCAGCTCCAGCACCTTTTCGGCGGTGGCGGGGTCCAGTGCGGCGGTGTGCTCGTCCAGCAGCAGCAGCTTGGGGGTGACGAGGGTGGCCATGAGCAGGGTCAGCGCCTGCCGCTGACCGCCGGAAAGCAGTCCCACCGGCTGCTTCATCCGGTCCTCAAGGCCCATATCCAGCAGCGCCAGCTTTTCGCGGAACACTTCCTTGTCCTTGCGGGAGATGCGGGAGAAGATGGCGTGGGGCGCGGTGCCGGCACGCAGATAGGCCAGCGCAAGGTTTTCCTCAATGGTCATGTTGGGTGCCGTGCCCTTGAGCGGGTCCTGAAACAGGTGGCCGATGACCTTGCTGCGCTGGTGCTCCGGCGCAAAGGTGATATCCTGTCCGCCCAGCAGGATGCTGCCCTCGTCGGCGATGAAGCCGCCGGTGATGGCGTTGAACAGGGTGGATTTGCCCGCGCCGTTGGAGCCCACGATGGTGGCAAAGTCCCCGGCTTCCATGTGCAGGCTGACACCGTTCAGGGCCACTTTTTCATTGACCGTGCCGGGGTTGAAGGTCTTGTGCAGATCGTTCAGCTGAAGCATTTCCATTTTACTTTCCCTCCTTGCCGGTAGTTACGCGGCGGCGGCAGGCCCCATGCTTGCGCTGCTCAAAGGCGATTTTTTCCTTGATGGCCGGCATCGAAATGGCGATGGCCACGATGATGGCGGACACCAGCTTCATGGCGGCGGCGGGCACATTGAAGCGCAGGGCCACAGCCACGATAAAACGGTACAGGCAGCTGCCGAACACCACGCCGATGATGCGGCGCGGCATGGTGCGCTTGCCAAGCAATGTCTCGCCGATGATGAGGGAAGCCAGTGCGATGGTCACCATGCCGGTGCCCACATTGATATCGCAGCTCTTCTGATACTGTGCCAGCAGGCCGCCGGAGAGGGCGCACAATGCGCCGGAAACGCACAGGCCCACCGTGATGGTGAAAGCCGGGTTGATGCTGGAAGCGCGCACCATGGCGGCATTATCGCCGGTGGCGCGGATGGACAGGCCCAGACGGGTGCCGAGGAAGCCCAGCATCGCCGCGCCTGCAAGCACGATGATGACCAGCGCGATGGCCAGCTTATACCAGCCGCCAAGGAAGCTCAGCGGGCCTTTTGCCAGCGAGAAAACAGTGTCGGTCTTGACCAGCGACATGGTGGAGGAAAAGCCCATCACGGCCAGATTGATGGTGTAAAGGCCGGTGTTGACGATGATGCCTGCCATGATGCTCTCCACGCCAAGGCGGGTCTGCAGAAAAGCCGTAACAAAGCCGGAGCACACGCCTGCCGCCATGGCTGCGAACAGGGCCAGAATGGGGTGGCCGGTCAGTGCTACCTGACAGGCCACGGCGCAGCCCAGCGTGAAGCAGCCGTCAGTGGAAAGGTCTGCAATGTTCAGGATGGAATAGCTCAGGAACAGTGCCAGCGCCACCAGGGCATAGATACAGCCCAGTTCCAGCGCCGTCTGTAGGACGTTGAGCGAAAAGATACTCGCCAGCATGTGTGTGCTCCTTTTATGTTTCTTTTTGATTGGACGATTTAAAATGGCGTCTGCGGACGCTCCGGTATTCCATTTTCACGGGAAGGTTTTATAAACAGAACCTTTCCTCAGAACCGCCAAAAGCTCCCCCTTCGGGGGAGCTGGCAAAACCGTCAGGTTTTGCCTGAGAGGGTACTTTTTTAAGAGAAGTTCTCTGCGGTGGTCACTTCCACGATCTCGGTGCAGTAGGGCTTGAAGGCCTCCTTCACGGTGTCAAGGTCAAGGCCCAGCGCTTCGCAGGTCTCGGTGTTGATGGTGACGATGCCGTTGTCAAAGGTCTGGTAGGGCAGGTCTGCGGTAGTTTTGCCGTCGCAGAGGATCTCCGCCACCATGTCGGCAGTGGCTTCGCCCAGCTGGACGTAATCCACGCCGTAGCCCACAAAGGCCCCGTTCAGTGCAAAGCTGTCGGCACCGGTGTAGTGCTGCACGCCTGCCTCGGTAAAGGTCTCGTAGATGGACAGCTCTGCGGTCATCACGGTGTTGTCGGTGGGGGTGAACACGGCCTTGACGCCGGCGGCGATCAAAGCCTCAGCCGCCATCTGCACCTCAGCGGTGGTGGTTCCGTTCTTCTCAATGTACTTGATGCCGTTGGCATCACAGAAAGCCTTGGCATCGGCAATGGCCTGGGTGGAGGCATCCTGACTCAGGTCGTACAGCAGGCCAATGGTGTCAATATCCGGGTTGACAGCGGTGATCAGGTTCATGATGGCCTCGGTGTTCAGTGCGTCGGAGGTACCGGTGATGTTCTCCTCGCCGTCAAAGCCTGCAGCAGCGGGGTCGGTGACAGCAGAGTAGACAACGGGGATATCGGTATCCTCCACAGCGGCCAGCATGGTTGCGGCGGTGGGGGTAGCCACAGCCACGATCACATCCACGCCGTCCCCTACGAGGTCGGCACCGATCTGGTTCAGGTTGGACTGGTCAGCCTGTGCATTTGCGTAGTAGTCGGCGTAGTCGAAGGTAACGCCCTTCTCAGCGCCCAGCTCATCCAGACGGCTCTCCACAGATTCCACGATCTGGTTGAGGGAAGCATGATCCACATAGTTGACGATGCCCACCTTGAAGGTCTGGCCGCCCTCGGCTGCTGCGGAAGCGGCAGCGGAAGAAGCGGTGGAAGATGCAGCCACGGTGCTGGAAGCGGAGCCGCCGCAGCCGGTGAATGCCAGTGCAGAAACGGCGGAAGCAGCCATAGCGGCCTTGAGGAAGCTGCGGCGGGAGATCATGGTAACGTTTTTCATAACAGTAAACTCCTTTCCCGGAGCGGGCGGCAAAAGTAAAAGACCCGCTCCCCTTGCGGGACGGGTCTTACAAATAAAAACGACCCTGTCCCTGTGTGTTATCCACAAGGACAGGATCGGTAAAGTTCGATTCTGCGGTGCCACCTTGCTTGCCCTGCTTTGCAAACTGCAGAGCCTCTCACGGAGAGCCAACACTCCCCTGTCCTGTAACGGAGACTTCCGTCCAAAGCTACTAAGGCTTGCTGCCCATTTGCCCGGCCCTCGGCGGCCCACGAAGCTCTGCCCCGCTCTCGCCCGTTTTCACTGTCCGGGCTCACTGAAGATGCGCTGTGCAGGTTCTCTTCCGCCTCATCGGTTTGATTGCATTATACACTTTATTGGCATAAAGTCAAGGGGAAATTTCAAAAATTTCTTTTTTCTGCAGCACAAAGTCATTCTTCCGTGCATCAAGCCCGCTTTGTGCGACGCTTGCGCCAGACGAAGTACGCCGTGTACGCCAGCCATACCACAATGCCGCCCAAAGTCAGCGCATGGCTCAGCCGGATGCCGTCGGGCTGGTAGACAAAATCGATGCTGTTTTCACCTGCCGGGCACAGCACAGCCATCAATCCCTCGTCCACCTCCACAATGTCGGCCTCCTGCCCGTTGACATAGGCCGTAAAGCCGTCATCGTAAGGCACGGAGAAGAACACGAGGTTCTCTTTTTCCAGCGTGATCTCGGCGTGGAAGCCCGAATTGTTCATCTGGAACACACTGGCAACCGTGGCACGGCGCTCGCGGCAGTCCTGCACGTAGGACTCATAGTACAGCTCCTCCCGTCTGCCTTCCGGCAGATGGGTGAGGTACTTGCCGTAGACTGCAGCATCCTCGTCGGTAAGCACCAGTGCACGCATCAGGAGGTTTGCGCGGGTGGCCTTGGCTGTTTCTTCGTACTCGGTCTGGGTGAGGTAATAATCATAGGCAAAGCCCATGGGCACGTAGTTCGTGTTGCGGTAGACCGCATAGCCGTCCTTTGCAAAGGCATATTCCCAGCCGTCGTCGGCTTCGTTTTCAAAGTCGGTCTGCTTTTCCGGCGTGGTGATAAGGTACTCCACACTCAAAAGGCCCCGCAGTGCATAATTGGAAAGCTCCGGCTCACTGCGCACATCCCGCTTGACCCCCAGCGCCGGGTAGAAGCTGAGGATGCTGGGGGCCGCCGTGCTGCCAAAATACTGCAGGCAGCTCTTATCCAGCCACATGCCGATGTTGTCGTGGATCTTGTACGTATCCACGCGGTAATCGCCTTCAGGCAGGTCGTTTTTCAGCAGCAGGGCGCTTGTGTCCTGCTTCACAAGGTCGCTGTCGGTATACCACTGGCCGAACTTGCCAATGCCGATGTGCACCACGCTGAACAGGAAGGCAAACGCCAGCACTGCCGCCGTCATGCGCTGGGCAAAGCGGCTGTCGCCCCGCCACTTCTGGCAGAGATAGCGGTACAACAGCAGGCCCAGCAGGCCAAAGCCCAGCACCGCACAGTACTGACCGGGGTTCTTGAGCACGCCGAACGACCAGCTGCCCGTGTCGCTGTCCTTTACCGGCACCACCGCAAAGGCCACCGTGGCGATCATCAGCCAGCTGATGCCGCGGGCCGGGCTGTCCAGATCGGTGTTGTGGTCTTCCAGCGCGTTCACGGTCATTGCGGCCAGCACCAGCACCGGCATATAGTACCAGCGCGCATAGTAGCTGGAATTGAGGGCGTAGAACGCACTGTTCAGGATGGGCACCAGCGCGAACACGGCGCAGGTGCCCACGATGCGCTTTTTACTGTCGCCGCAATTTGCTTTCCAGTAGGCCACGGCACCGGCCAGACTGCACAGCGGCAGATAGGCCGACATGCTGGTCCACTTGATCACGCCCTCCGACCAGATGGATGTGAGGTAGGGAGAATCCGGCGGCATGATCCAGCTGACGAGAATTGCAAGGTACTGCTGCACCTTGCTGTAGGTCAGAAAACCCCAGCCGGAGGAAAGGTCGATGGTGCGCGGGTTCTGCAAAATGGAGAGCACCGCAGGCACCAGCAGGATGCTGCCCATGGCAACGCCCAGCAGGCTTTCAAATGCAAGCAGGCCAAACTTTTTTGCAGTGAGACGGAAGTCCCTTGTGCTGAGCTTGCAGATGAAGTAGATGGCCAGAAACACCACCTGACCGATGAAGAAGAAGTAGTTGTTGACAAGGTTCACCGCCACCCAGAACGCAAACCAGCTGCGGCGGTCATTGTAAAGGGCCTCGTCCAGCGACCACAGCAGATACGGGAACAGCGCCACCACATCTACAAAGTGGTTGAAGAACACATTGTATACCGTAAAGCCGGAGAAGGTATACAGGCAGGCTCCCAGCACGGCGTAGTCGATATTTTTGACGTAGCGGCGCAGATACAGGTACGCACCGCCGCCCGCCACGGCAAACTTGAACACCAGCAGCGGCACCATGAGGTAGGGCAGCCACCCCTGCGGGAAGAGCAGCGAGAACCAGAAGAACGGCGAGCCGTACAGGTAGAACGAATAGGCGTTCATCACGCCGCTGCCAAGGTCGGTAGCCCATGAAAAGGTATTGTGCACCGAGGTGAACGCACTGTCCGGGTAGCCTGCGTCCTTGATAAAGCCGTTCATATAGCGGTAAAAGCTGATCTGCTGGCTGTTGAAATCGCCTGCATAGTGGAAAAAGCCGCCGTCGATGATATAAAACGGCAGAAAGAACAGGGCCGCCGTGAGGGCACACAGGCCCACCGTCAGCCAGAATTTATCCTTTTTTTGTCCCAGCAGCTGCGGCTGCCGGGCAATACCAGACCGCTCCATGGTTTCCTCTTTTCTCTGCCAAAGCGGCAGAAAGTTGGTTTGTTTTAGTATAGCACGAACACTGCGCAGAAAAAAGGGCTTGACAACGCTCTGCCGGACAGGTATGTTGGAGAAAAAAGGAGGAAGCTGCCATGCTGTACCCGTTCAGCGCCCTGCTGGCGCGCATGAAATACATTACCCGCTGGAGCCTGATGCACTCCACCCGGGCCGAATCTCTCAGCGAGCACACCTGCGATACCGCCCTGCTGGCCCACATGCTTTGTCTGATCGCACGGCGGTACACCGGCACGCCCTGCCGCCCCAAAACGGTAGCAGTGGCGGCGCTGTACCACGACGCGCCGGAGATCATTACCGGCGACATGCCCACACCGGTCAAGTACAGCAGCCCCACCCTGCGGGATGCCTACAAGGCATTGGAAACCGAGAGCGTGCGCTGCATGACCGGCCTTCTGCCGGACGAGTTGAGCGAAGAGCTGTCCCCGTTCATCTCCGGGGAACTGCTCACCGCCGAGGAAAAGCGCCTGCTGAAGGCCGCCGACCGGCTGAGCGCCCTCATCAAATGCATGGAGGAGCAGCGCAGCGGCAACCATGAGTTTGACGCGGCGCTGGCCCAGCAGAAAGCGGCCCTGCAGGCCATGCACTGCCCGGAAGCCGACTGGTTCATAGAGCACTGTCTGCCCTGTTACACCCAGAATCTGGATGAGCTGACCCGGCAGCAGTAATATTTCCCTTACGGAAACGGCACCTCGCGCACGTCGTCCGGATCGATGCCCGCTTTGCGCTGCTCTTCAAAAACAGCATCGATCAGCTCGTCCAGATCTTCCAGATGGGTCAGGGTGCAGCAGTAGCGGCGCAGATTGGCCGCACCTTTCAGCCCCTTCATATAGTGCATGGTCTGAGAGCGGGCCTGCGGCATGGCGACGAACTCGCCCTTCTGCTCCACCATTTCCTCCACCTGACGGCGCAGCGCATTCATGCGGGCCTGCAGGTTGGGTGCCTTGGGTGCGGGCAGGCCTTCAATGGCGGCGTTCACCCGCTCAAAGAGCCACGGGTCGCCCAGCGCGCCCCGGGCGATCATCACACCGTCACATCCGGTGGCCTGCATCATCCACACAGCATCCTCAGCCGAGTGGATGTCGCCGTTGCCCAGCACCGGCACTTTGACGGCATCCTTCACCCGGGCAATGATCTCCGGATCGATGCCCGGGGTGTACATCTGCTCCCGGGTGCGGGCGTGCACCGCAATGAGGGCTGCGCCGGCCTGCTCACAGGCCTTGGCACACTCCACTGCGGTAATGTGGTCCGCATCCCAGCCCTTGCGCATTTTCACGGTGACAGGCCGTTTTGTATTTGCCACAACCTGCTCCACGATGCGGCCGCAGCGGTCCGGGTCCAGCATCAGCTTGCTGCCTGCGCCGCCGGAAACGATCTTGGGGGCCGGGCAGCCCATGTTGATATCCACAAAGTCGAACTCGTACTGTTCGATGGCGGCGGTGGCTTCGCCCATGATCTCGGGCACTTCGCCAAAGATCTGCACGCCATAGGGTGCACCGTTGGGTTCGGCCTTGAGCAGGCTCACCGTCTTGTGGTCGCCGTACACTAGCGCCCGGCTGGACACCATTTCGCTCACAGTAAAGCCTGCACCGTGCTGGGCCATCAGGCGGCGGCAGGGTGCATCCGTAAAGCCCGCCATCGGGCCGAACACCGCCCGGTGGGGCAGGATGATATTGCCGATCTTCAAAGGTTCCATAGGTTTCCTCAAATCTGATTGATTTAAAAAGGCTCCTCCACCGGGAGGAGCCTTTTTTGTTATTTCGGGCAGCGGCTTCGCCCTCTCCGTCATTGCTTACGCAATGCCACCTCCCCCAAAGTGGGAGGCTTTGGCAGTCCATAGAAAGTTTCTGGTTTCACCAGAGGCTCTCCCTTTGGGAGAGCTGTCTGCAAAGCAGACTGAGAGGGCGAGCCCGTTCGCCTTTACATCTTCTCCGGCACGTTGATCTTGAACATGGTCAGCACGTTGAAGATGACGTTCTTCACGCCGATGCACAGGGCCAGACGTGCCTGCTGCACAGCCGGGTCTGCACCCTGAATGCGGCAGCTGCCGTAGAAGCGGTGGAAGGCGCTGGCCAGATCAATGACAAAGCGGTTGATGCGGCTGGGGTCGTACTTTTCTGCCGCCATGACGATCTCCTGCGGGAAGGCTGCCAGCATCCGGATCAGATCCATCTCGGAAGGCTCGGTGAGCAGGGTGGCATCTACCTTCTCGGCACCGGCAAACTGCACGCCCTCGCTCTCCATCTTTTTCAGAATGGAGCAGATGCGGGCATGGGCATACTGCACATAGTACACGGGGTTATCGTTGTCGGTCTTGACAGCCTGATCGAGGTCAAAATCGATGCCGCTGCCTGCGTCGTGCATATTGAACAGGAAGCGTGCGCTGTCGATGGGCACCTCTTCCAGCAGGTCGGTCAGGGTGATGGCATTGCCGGTGCGCTTGGACATCCGCACAGGCTGGCCGTCGCGCATCAGGTTGACCATCTGCATCAGCACAACGTCCAGATCTTCGCCGTTCAGGCCGATGGCATCCATGGCACCCTTCATGCGGGCCACATGGCCGTGATGGTCTGCACCCCAGACATCGATGGCCTTGGCAAAGCCGCGGGTGGCCAGCTTATTGTAGTGGTAGGCGATATCGGCGGCAAAGTAGGTGGGGATGCCGTTGGCACGGACGAGCACTTCGTCCTTGGCTTCCTCCTCGGTTCCGTCCTCGGTCTTTTTCTTGTTCACCGTGCCGTACTTGGCAGCGTACTGGGCGCTGCGGTACATGATGGCACCGTCCTCTGCCTTATAGCATGCGCCCAGCTCCAGCAGCTTATCCACCACGGCCATCACCGCGCCGGACTCGTGCAGGGTGCTCTCATGGAACCACACATCGTAGTCGATGCGGTACTTGCCCAGATCGCGCTTGAGGGCAGCAATGTTCTTGGGCAGAGCGTAGGCCACCAGTGCGTCCTTCAGGGCGGCAAAAGCCTCGCTCTCGAACAGAGTCTCCTCGTCCATTCCCTTGCAGGCGGCAACGTACTTGTCGCCGTTCAGCTCGGCAAACTCACCGGCCAGCACCTTGATGTCGCCGCCCTGATAGCACTCGGCGGGCAGCGGATAGGCTTCCTCGCCGCAGTACTTCTGCAGGTAGCGCACAGCAAGGCTCTTGCCGAACTTCTGGATCTGGTTGCCGGCATCGTTGATATAGAACTCACGGGTCACATCGTAGCCGGACCAGTCCAGCACAGCGGACAGACAGTCGCCCAAAGCGCCGCCGCGGGCGTTGCCCATGTGCATGGGGCCGGTGGGGTTGGCGGAAACGAATTCCACATTGTACTTGGCGCCCTTGCCGTGATCGGTGCGGCCATACTCCTTGTTGGAGCAGGCACCCAGCACCACACTGGCCCAGAAGGACGGAGCCAAAAACAGGTTGATGAAGCCGGGGCCAGCCACTTCCACCTTGGCAAACACACTGTTCTCGATGGAGGGCAGATGTGCCAGCAGCGCATCGGCGATCATCTTGGGAGCCTTGCGCCAGCTGCGTGCACCGGCCATGGCGATGTTGGAGGCGATATCGCCGTTCTTGGTATCGGCGGGGATCTCCACGATGAAGGCGGGCAGCTCAGCTTCCGGCAGAGCACCATCGGCCATGGCGGCCTTGGCGGCAGCGGTCAGCAGAGCGCGTGCCTCGTCCAGCGCAGCCTGACGGGGGTTATAGTTCTGGTAGATCTTTTCAAATTCAGTCATTGGTCTGGTTCCTTTCACAGTCTGGGAAATATCTCAGTTTACGTGGGTCACGGTCACTTCAAGGCGGTTGCGGCTCACAAGCTCGGCGCTGTTGGCATCCAGCAGGTAGCCGAACCTTGCGGTGCCGCCCTTCTCGGTCAGGCCGCACTCGATCTCGTCGGCGGTCACGCCCAGCGTCATGGAGCCGTAGCCTGTCTCGTAGTGGCAGAGGTTGCGCTTGCCTTTTTCGATCAGCAGCTGGGTGCCGGCCCCGCCGCCCTTGCCAAACCGCAGCATCGCCACGCGGCTGCCGTCGGCGGCAATTTTCAGGGTGGTGGTGCAGCCCTCGTAGCCGGTGGTCTCGGTCTCTTTATAGGTAATGTAGTAGCTGCCGCCCTTCTGCACGAACTGGCCGCGGGTCATCAGCTCCACAAACTCTTCCTTTTCTTCCTGCTCCACAGGCTCTTTCACATGCTGCTCAATGCGGCTCTTGATGCGGATGATATAATCTTCCTTCAGCGGTTTGCTCACGTTTTTCTGTCCTTATCAATATTTATCAATGGCGATCTGATCCACCGGGCCGCCCTTGTACTCGCCCAGGAACAGGTCTGCCGTCTGCACAAAGCTGTCCGGCACATCGCTCACATAAAAGTGCGCCTGACCCTCGTGCTCCTGTGCAGCGCGCAGGCCGCGCTCGGAGAGCATCTGTTCCAGATGGTGGGCGGCGGTCTTGGCCGGATCCACCAGCGTCACGCTCTGGCCCATGAACTCGCCGATCATGGTCTTGAGCAGCGGGTAGTGGGTGCAGCCCAAAATCAGGGTGTCCACACCGGCCTCACGCACCTCGGTCAGGTACTGAGCGATCACCAGCTTCGTCACCTGCTGTCGGCTCTCCTCGCTGTGGTCCACGTAACCGGCCTCCACCAGCGGCACGAACAGCGGGCAGGCCCGGGCGGTGATCTCCACCCCCGGCACCAGCTGACGCAGCAGCTTTTCGTAGCTGCGGGAGCGGATGGTGGCAGCGGTGCCGATCACGCCGATGCGGCGGTTGCGGGTAGCAAAGGCTGCCTCCCGGGCAGCAGCATCCACTACGCCCAGATAGGGCACCGGCAGCTTTGCCGCTTCTGCAGCCGGGTAGGTACTGGACACGGTGCCGCAGGCCGCCATGATGCACTTTACATTTTTAGAAAGCAGGAATGCCACGTCCTGACGGGCATACTGCAGGATGGTCTCCGGGCTGCGGCTGCCATAGGGCACGCGGCCGGTATCGCCAAAATAGATGATCTCCTCGTGGGGCAGGCGCTTGCGCAGCTCCCGCACACCGGTCAGGCCGCCAAGGCCGCTGTCGAATACGCCGATCGGGCGGTTATCCATGCTGCTTTTCCTTTCTTTCCAGAGCCAGCGCGATCAGCCGGTCGATGAGCTGCGGCACCGGCAGGCCCTCGTGCTCCATCAGCTTGGGGTACATGCTGATGGACGTGAAGCCCGGGAAGGTGTTGATCTCGTTGATCAGCACCCGGCCAGTACCCTTTTCCACAAAGAAATCGCAGCGGGCAAGGCCCTCGCAGTTCAGGGCAGTGTAGGCCATGGCGGCGTAGGTCTTCACCTCGTCCAGCTTTGCTTCCGGCAGGTGGGCCGGGATGACGGTCTGGCTCACGCCGTTCTTGTACTTGTCGTCGTAGGTATAGAACTCGGCACCGGCAAGGATCTCGCCCGGACGGGTAGCCACGGCGGGGTCGGAGCCGATCACGGCGCATTCCACTTCCTGACCGTCCACAAAGGCTTCAAACACCACCTTGCGGTCGTTTTCCAGTGCAAGGTCGATGGCCTTTTTCAGCTCGTCACGGCTGGACACCTTGGAGATGCCCACGCTGGAACCGGCGTTTGCGGGTTTGACGAACACAGGCCAGCCCAGCTTCTTTTCCACACCCTCGCACACGCCTTCCAGATCGGACTCGATCTCCCAGCGGTCGGCAGCCAGCCATCTGGTGTGGGGCACACCGTTGGCCTCAAACAGAGCATTGGCCACGGCTTTGTCCATACACACCGCGCTTGCCAGCACGCCGCAGCCCACGTAGGGGATGCCGGCCAGCTCCAGCAGGCCCTGCACCGTGCCATCCTCGCCCCACAGGCCGTGCAGCACCGGGATGACCACATCCACATGCACTTTTTCCACATGGCCTTCCGGGGTGAACAGGATCATGCCGTGGTCGGCGCGGTCCGGACTGATGACGCAGGCCATGTTGCCTGCCAGCTCTTCCCAGCTGCCATCGGCCATCTGGGCGGCCGTGGCCTCAGTGTACAGCCAGCGGCCCTCCTTGGTGATGCCCACAGTGAGCACCTCATATTTTTCACGGTCAATGTTGTTGACGAAGTTGCCCACAGAAACGCGGCTGACCTCGTGCTCGCTGGACATACCGCCGAACAGCAGCACAACGCACATTTTTTCAGACTGCATGATAACTCTCTCCTATTTATAAAGCCCAAGACCTGGGTGGGATATAACCGGTAAAAATGCCGTTCTGGCTTATTATACAATATCTATGCGCGCGATGCAAGCAGAATGCCAAAAAGCTGCCGGTGGGTAAAAGAGATATTTTTCAAAAAAACTTTCCAAAAATCGAAGATTTCCGCTTGACGGATGGAAAAGTGCGTGATACAATGATATCACCTCTTTTGCGGGGTTATTAAGTGCGCCTGTTTTACAGGTACCACCCGCAACCCGAGGGAGGTTCAAAACAACCGTTATAATGGAGGTGTCAACAAATGACCGTTAAAATCACTCTGGCCTGCACCGAGTGCAAGCAGCGCAACTACAACACCACGAAGAACAAGAAGAACAACCCCGATCGTCTCGAGATGAAGAAGTATTGCCGTTTCTGCAAGAAGCACACCGTTCATCGCGAAACCAAGTAAGAAAGGCGGACGCATCATGGCAGACAAAACCGAGAACAAGCCGGGCTTTGTGGCCAGAGCAAAGGCCGCTGTGAAGAACTTCTTTGGCAAGTGTGCCAAGTTCTTCCGCGACACCAAGAGCGAGCTGAAGAAGGTGGTGTGGCCGTCCAAAGAGGACGTTAAGACCAACACCATCGTCGTGCTCGTGACCGTCGCCATCGCAGCGGTCGTGATGATCCTGCTGGATGCCATCTTCGGCGGCATCCTGGGCCTGATCATCGGCGCCTGAGAATCATCTTGAAACGGAGGGCAGACCAAAATGGAAGAACAATCCAATGAGGCACTTTGGTATGTAGTGCATACCTATTCCGGCTATGAGAACAAGGTCGCGAACGACCTGCAGACCATGGTGGAGAACCGTCATCTGCAGGATCTGATCTGCGATATCAAGGTTCCCGTCGAGATGGTTCCCGAAATTGACAAGAACGGCAAGCAGAAGATGGTGGAGCACAAGCTCTTCCCCGGCTACGTTCTGGTCAAAATGGTGATGAACGACGATACCTGGTACGTGGTGCGCAATACGCGCGGCTGCACCGGCTTCGTCGGCCCCGCATCCAAGCCCGTTCCCCTCTCTGCTGAGGAAGTAGAGAAGATGGGCGTGGAAAAGGCTGCACCTCTGGCAGTCGACTTCAACGTCGGCGACACCGTGCAGATCACCGCCGGTCCTCTGGAAGGCTTTATGGGCCTTGTGGAGGAGATCGATACCGAGAACTTCAAAGTGAAGCTCAAGGTCAACATGTTCGGCCGCGAGACCCCCGCAGAAGTGGAGATCGGTCAGGTCGAGCTGCCGTAACCAACCGGCACAAATCGTTTACCAAGGTAAGACCGCAGTGCGGTTCTTATAGAGCGTGTGCACTGTGCACATGCTCGTGGGAGGCACGGAGACACCGTGCCGCAACTCACCACAGATTTTTGGAGGTGCATTTATTATGGCACAGAAAGTTACTGGCTACATTAAGCTGCAGATCGAGGCCGGCAAGGCAACTCCGGCTCCCCCTGTTGGCCCTGCTCTGGGTCAGAAGGGTGTCAACATCATGGCATTCACCAAGGAGTTCAACGAGCGTACCAAGAACCAGATGGGTTATGTGATCCCTGTCGTCATCACTGTGTATGCTGACCGCTCCTTCAGCTTCATCACCAAGACTCCTCCGGCAGCCGTTCTGATCAAGAAGGCAGCTGGCATCAACACCGCTTCCGGCAAGCCCAACAAGGAAAAGGTCGCTTCTCTGACCGCCGCTCAGGTGGAAGAGATTGCCAAGACCAAGATGCCCGACCTGAACGCTGCTTCTCTGGAAGCTGCATGCAGCATGGTTCGCGGCACCTGCCGTTCCATGGGTGTCACCGTCGAGGGCTGAGACATAAACAGTGGGAGGGCATAAAACTGCCCGCATGACCACACAGGAGGATATACAATGAAACATGGCAAGCACTATGTCGACGCTGCAAAGCTGGTCGATTCTACTAAGGCATATGATGTGAATGAGGCTCTGGAGCTGGCTTGCAAGACCGCTTCTGCCAAGTTCGACGAGACTGTTGAGCTGCACGTCCGTCTGGGCGTTGATGGCCGTCACGCTGACCAGCAGGTCCGCGGCGCTGTCGTTCTGCCCAACGGCACCGGCAAGACCGTCCGCGTCTGCGCAATCGCCAAGGGTCCCGCAGCTGCCGCTGCTGAGGCTGCTGGCGCTGATATCGTCGGTGATGACGAGCTGATCGCAAAGATCGCCGGCGGCTTCATGGATTTCGACGTTGTCGTGACCACTCCCGATATGATGGGCCGCGTTGGCCGTCTCGGTAAGGTCCTGGGCCCCCGCGGCCTGATGCCGAACCCCAAGGCCGGCACCGTTGCTCCTGACCTGGGCAAGGCTGTTTCCGAGGCCAAGGCTGGTAAGATCGAGTACCGTCTGGACAAGCAGAACATCATCCATGTGCCCGTGGGCAAGGCTTCTTTCGGTGCAGAGAAGCTGTACACCAACCTGGACACTGTGATGGAGGCTATTGCCAAGGCAAAGCCCGCTGCAGCAAAGGGTACCTACTTCAAGAGCGCTACCATCGCCACCACCATGGGCCCTGGCATCCGTCTGAACACCCTGAAGTACGGTGTCTGATTTGAAGTTCTGATCGTTTTTCTGCCGTTCGTATGGGCGGCAGAAAAATTTTGTCAGAAAATTTCAAAAAAGACTTGACAACTCCGCACGTTTGCGGTAAAATAATCATGCTGTTTTTGAGACAGCAGGTACTGGAGTCCAGTGTAAGGCTATGCCGCCTGCCGAGAAACGTGCGTAAAGTTGTTTTATGCCTTTTTCTCGACCAAGTGCGGGAAAGAGGCTTTTTTCATACTTGCTCCGGTTTTCGATACAAGTTTTTGAAACGAGGTGAAACCGAATGCCCAGTGCAAAGATTCTTTCTGAAAAGCAGGCTTATGTCGCTGATCTGAAGGCAAAGTTTGAGAGTGCGGTTTCCGGCTGCGTCGTCGCTTACGGCGGCATTAACGTCGAGAACGACACCAAGCTCCGTAAGGAGCTGCGTGAGGCAGGCGTCGATTACATGGTCGTGAAGAACACCATGCTGCGTCTGGCTGTCAAGGGTACCTCTCTGGAGGGCCTGGCTGAGCAGTTCAAGGGCGATACCGCTATCGCTTTTGCTCACGAAGCGGATCCCATGTCCGCTGCCCGCATCCTGTGCAAGTATCAGGATGGCGATAAGTCCAAGAAGTTCGTCGTGAAGGCTGGCTTCATGGAAGGCAAGGTCATGGACGCTGCCGAGACCAACGCAATCGCAAAGCTGCCCAACCGCGAAGGCATGCTGTCCATGTTCGCAGGCGCCCTCACCAGCACTCTGTCTGGTCTGGCCGTTGCAATGCAGGCTTATGCCGACAAGCAGGAGGAGCCTGCAGCCTGATTGCTGCATGACCGCTGCTTAAACAAAACAAGAAACTAACAAACAAAACCATTGATATTGGAGGGTTACTACTATGGCTTCTGAGAAGATTACTGCCATCATCGACTCCGTTAAGGAGCTGTCCGTTCTGGAGCTGAAGGAACTGATCGACGCTTACTGCGAAGAGTTCGGTGTTTCCGCTGTTGCTGCTGCTGCTCCCGCTGCTGCTGGCGCTGCTGCTGCCGCTGAGGAAGAGAAGACCGAGTTCGACGTCATCCTGGCTGAGGCTGGCGCTACCAAGATGCAGGTCATCAAGCTGGTGAAGGAGATCACCGGTCTGGGCCTGAAGGAAGCTAAGGCTATCGTCGATGGCGCTCCCAAGGCTGTCAAGGAGAAGGTCTCCAAGGCCGAGGCTGAGGACATCCAGAAGAAGCTGACCGAGGCTGGCGCTAAGGTCGAGGTCAAGTAATTGAACCTCTTCTGAGAGTCGTTCATTCTTGAGCAATGAGGTGCCCGTACCGAAAGGTGCGGGCATCTTTTTTTGTTTGATGATCGGCATGTCTTTTCCGCATTCAAAAACTATGCTATACTGTTCTCAACAGGAGGAACGGCAGAGCCTTTGTCCCCTCTGCCGCAAAAAGAGAGTTTATGGAACACCGCATCTGGAACAAAAACAACATCCGCACTTCCCTTTTGGGTTACGGCTGTATGCGTTTTCCCACCAAAGCCGACGGCACCATTGACGAAGAGCGCGCCGAAGCTTTGCTGAACACCGCTAAGGCCGCCGGTGTCAACTACTTCGATACTGCCTATCCCTATCATAACGGCCAGAGTGAGCCATTTGTGGGCCGCGTGATCGCCAAATGGGACCGCAGCAGCTTTTATCTTGCCACCAAAATGCCGCTGTGGAGCTGCAAAAGCCTGGACGATGCCAAGCGCATTTTTGAAGAGCAGCTGCAGCGGCTGGGCGTGGACTACATCGACTTCTACCTGCTGCACTCCCTGCACAAGGCCCGGTACGAAAAGGCAAAAGCCATGGGCCTTGTGGACTGGCTGTGGCAGCAGAAGGCCGCAGGACGCATCCGGAACTTTGGGTTTTCCTGCCATGACAACTCTGCCGGATTTGAGTATATTCTGCGCGACCAGCCGTGGGATTTCTGCCAGCTGCAATACAATTATCTGGACCGGGACGACCGTGCCGAGGAGATCTCCGGCGACCGGGGCTATCAGCTGACCGAAGAATGCGGCGTGCCGCTTATCATCATGGAGCCCATCAAGGGCGGCACGCTGGCATCCCTGCCTGCAGATGCCGCCGCACCGCTGCACGCCCTGCGTCCGGATGCCACCGATGCCTCCTGGGCGCTGCGCTGGGTGGGCAGCCACAAAAATGTGCATGTGATCCTCTCCGGCATGAGTGCTGAGGGTCAGCTGACCGACAACCTTGCCACCTTTGACCATTTTGAACCGCTTTCCCCCGCCGAGAATGCCGCTGTGGAAAGCGTAGCCAACGAGCTGCACCGCCGCATCAAGATTGGCTGCACCGGCTGCCGGTACTGTATGCCCTGCCCCATGGGGGTGGACATCCCGGACAATTTCAGCATCTGGAACAAGCTGGGCATGTTCGGCCAGAAGGATGCCATCAAGGCCCAGTGGACCACCCGCTTCCCGGACAGCGAAAAGGCCCTGCACTGTGTGCGCTGTGGTAAGTGCGAAGCCGTCTGCCCGCAGAAGCTGCCCATCCGCGATTCTCTGGCACAACTGCAAAAGGAGCTGGACGCACTGTAAAAATCAAGCCATGAGGTCCTATAGGATATCTCATAAACCGAGGGTGATCGTATGATAAAAATAGCTTTTTTTGACGTAGACGGGACCCTGCTCCAGCTAGGCAGTAAGGAGCCGTCCCCCAAAACTGTGCAGGCTTTACAGAAGCTACGGGCAAACGGGGTCTTGTTATGCATGGCAACTGGCAGAGGCTATCTCTCCGTCCCGCATTTTGAGAGCGTTGACTTTGATATCTGGCTGACTTTCAACGGCTCTTATGTCCGCAGCAAGGATACTGTGCTCTTCAAAAACCCACTGGATGTTGACGACAAGTATCGAATTTTGCAAAATCTGAAACAGATGCACCGGGCGGCTGCCATCAGCAACGAGCACTTTATCGTGACGAACGGAACCGACCCGGATCTGGCACAGTATTTTTCCTTTGGCAGTGAGAAGCTGATGGTCTCCGATCGTTTCGATGCACTGTGCGAGGAGGAGATTTATCAGATCATGTGCTCCTGCAACAGCGCCGAATACGCGCAGATCTTACAGGGGACCCACGCCACACAGATCACCGCATGGTGGGACAAGGCAGTGGACATTATTCCACTCTCCTGTGGCAAAGGAAACGCCGTGAGAGCCATCTTGGCGCATTACGGCTTTTCAAAGGCAGAAGCCATTGCTTTTGGAGATGGTCGAAACGATATTGAGATGCTGGAAGCAGTTGGTACCGGCGTTGCCATGGGAAATGCGCTCAACGAGGTCAAGGCAAGGGCTGCTGTTATCTGCCGTTCCGTGGAAGAGGACGGCGTCTACCATTACTGCCTTGAAAACCACCTCATTTGAACGAAACATCTTTCATCTTCCGGCGTTTATTACAAAAGGCTGCTGCACAGCATTTGTGCAGCAGCCTTTTGAGGTTCTTATCGTCTTACCACAGCCGGATGACCTTGATCACACTTTCAGCCTTATCGCGGGCCAGCTCCAGATGGTGCTGCAGGGAATCTGCAGCACTGTCCCAGTTGTCGGCCAGAGCGGCATCCAGAATTTCCAGATGTTCGTCACAGGTCTGCTCCTGATTGATCATGCTCACCTTGCCGGTCATGATGCGGAAGCGGGTGTTCAGACCGGTGATGCGGTCATACGCCGAACGCAGGTACTTGTTGGGCAAAGTGCTCATGAGCAGTTCGTGGAACTCATCGTCCGACTCGCAAAAGTCGGTGATGCTGTCCGGGTGATGCATCAACTCGGCAAATGTCTCCAGCTGTTCCCGCGGGATGCCGCTGCCATAAGTACGCAGGGCGTAAGGCTCCACCAGCAGGCGCATCTCGAACATGCTGTGCACGTCCTCCTCGGTGATGCCGGAAACCATCAGGCCCTTCTTGGGCAGAATGGTGATCAGGCCTTCCTGCTCCAAGCGGCCAAGAGCATCCCGCATGGGGGTGCGGCTGATGTTGCCCATCTCGGCACAAAGCTTCTGCTCGTTCAAAAACTCGTTGGGCCGGTACTCGCAGTTCAGGATCTTGGTCTTAAGGTACTGGTATGCCTGCAGCTTCAGGCTCGGTTTGGTCTGCGACTCCATTTCTTTCATGTTCTGCACAACTCCTATTCCCTTTTCCCTTGTAAAGAAAAAGGTTCTTCTCCTATAATACTCTGGGGCGCATGCTTTTTAACTTCAAAGCATCTTGTATTCTTGCTGCAATCCAAGTAGTATTCCAGTTCTATTATTTCATAATAGGGCAATTATTACAATACTTTTTTATGAACTTTGGCGCGTTTTATGTTTTATCTAATTTTTATATCCCATTTTTGCCAAAATCAACAAGTTTTTTTGTGCTTGTAGCCAATGCCGCTTCTTTTGGCCCGGTTCTTTTGCATCCAATGCAAAAATATGCTACAATGTAAAAAATATTGAAAAGGGTGTGGATCTCTCTTATGGCACGAAGCGACGGCTACAATACCAAGACCCGTCAACTGATTTTAGATTATCTCATCAACAACCGGCAGCACGCGGTGAGTGCTTCCAACATTCTGGAGCATCTGGAAGAGCAGGGCGCAAGCCCCAACCCCACCACAGTGTACCGCTATCTGGACAAGCTGGCCGGGGAGCAGCGCATCATGAAATACGTTGCCGACAAGGGCGAAAAAGCCGTGTTCCAGTACGTGGACGAGGGCCGACACTGCCGGGAGCATCTGCACCTCAAATGCGTGCAGTGCGGACGCATCTATCATTTGGACTGCCACTTCATGGACGAAGTGCGCGCCCACCTGATGGCAGAGCATGGCTTTACCCTGCAGTGCGAGGGCAGTGTTCTGTATGGTTTGTGCCGCCACTGCGCCCAAAAAGAGGAACAGTCCGACTCTGATGGTCAAACCGCACAAAAATGCGCCTGCTGTGTTGACACGGACAAAAAGCCGTGATACAATGCATGCAAGAAAAAGCGTTGACCGGGAAAAGTAAGGTTTCAATGTCCTCTTTCAGAGAGTGCGGGTAGGTGGAAGCCGCGCAGAGAGCGAAACCCGAACGAACACCCGCAAGCTTCCCCCTGAACCTGTTTGTGCAGCAGTAGGGGCCGACGTGCGCCGCTCGTTATCGCGGCAGTGCTTTCAACGGGGAGAGCGCACAAAAGTGACTGGCATGGTTTTATGCCGGTAATTTAGGTGGCACCACGGATACGGCAGCATATTCGTCCTAGCGATTGGGATGAATGAGCTGCCGTATTTTTTATTTAAAAAGAGGGGTAAGAAATATGTGTTGTGTTATGGGCTATACCGGGCACGATCTGAGTGCCGCCAAATTCAAGGAATACCTGCTGCGCACGGTCATGCGCGGCCCGGACGACCAGCGTGTGGTGGAAGGGCCTTTCGGTCTGATGGGCTTTGGCCGCCTTGCCATCATGGGCCTGACCCCGGAAGGCATGCAGCCGTTCTACCGCGGTGCCGACTGCGTGGTGTGCAACGGCGAGCTGTACGGCTTCCGCTTTGAGAAAGAGATCCTCAAGCGCCGCGGCTACAAGTTCCAGTCCGACTGTGACTGCGAGATCCTGCTGCCGCTGTACTATGAGTACGGTCTGGATATGTTCCGCCACATGGACTCCGAGTTCGCGCTTATCATGTACGATTCCCGCAAGGACCGGCTCATCGCCGCCCGCGACCCCATCGGCATCCGTCCGCTGTTCTACGGCTACTCCAAGTCCAGCCACCAGATCGCATTCGCCTCCGAGATGCAGAACCTCATTGGCTGGTGCGACGACATCCGGCCCTTCCCCATTGGCAGCTACTACTGCGATGGCCGCTTCGTCCGCTATGAGGACATTGCCGATGTGCCCGCCCCCATGCAGGACGACATGGACACCGTGCTGCGGAACATCCGCGAAAAGCTGATCGCAGGCGTAGAGAAGCGTCTGGACGCAGATGCCCCTGTGGGCTTCCTGCTCTCCGGCGGTCTGGATTCCTCGCTGGTGTGCTCCATTGCCGCCAAGAAGCTTGGCAAGCCCATCCGCACCTTTGCCATTGGCATGGACACCGATGCCATTGATCTGAAATATGCGCGCCAGACCGCAGAATATCTGGGCAGCGAGCACCACGAGATCATCATCAACCGGGATATGGTCATCAACAGTCTGGAAGAGGTCATCCGCCTGCTTGGCACCTGGGACATCACCACCATCCGCGCCAGCATGGGCATGTACCTGCTGTGCAAGGCCATCCACGAGCAAACCGATGTCCGCGTGCTGCTGACCGGCGAGATTTCCGATGAGCTGTTCGGCTACAAGTACACCGACTACGCCCCCACCGCCGATGCCTTCCAGCAGGAGAGCCAGAAGCGCATCCGTGAGCTGTACATGTACGATGTGCTGCGCGCCGACCGCTGCATCTCCTCCAACAGCATCGAGGCCCGCGTGCCCTTTGGTGATCTGGATTTTGTGCGTTACGTCATGGCCATTGACCCGGAAAAAAAGCTGAACAGCTACGGCAAGGGCAAGTATCTGCTGCGCAAGGCCTTTGAGGGCGATTGGCTGCCGCCGGAGATCCTGTGGCGCGAAAAGGCCGCCTTCTCGGATGCTGTAGGCCACAGCATGGTGGACGACATCAAGGAGTATGCCGAAAGTCTTTACACCGACGAGGAGTTCCAGCTGCGCCGGGCAAACTATTCGGCCCACTGCATGCCGTTCACCAAGGAAAGCCTGTTTTACCGCGAAATTTTCGAGAAGTACTATCACGACCAGAGCCGCACCATCGTGGGCTTCTGGATGCCCAACAAGGCATGGCCGAACTGCAACGTCAACGACCCTTCGGCCCGTGTACTGGCAAACTACGGCGCTTCCGGCGTGTAACGCCAGACCATTTTGAATGCGCTCCGCTTTGCTTTGCGCATGAATAGCGGAAAGAATATTCTATAATTTGTAGATCGGGAAAATCTGCGGATTTTCCCGATCTACTTTTTCACGAGAGGGAACCCTCTCCGTCACCTGTGGTGACACCTCTCCCAAAGGGAGAGGCTCTGGCGAAACTGGAAACCTTGCCGCCATGCCAAGGGCTCTCCCTTTGGGAGAGCTGCCGAGCGGAGCGAGGCTGAGAGGGCTAGCTCTTCCCCCGCTGCGCCGCCGCTTCCATAGGAAGCAGGCGCGGCATCCGCCTCTTGCCGTCAAAGCTCCATCTGTGAAAATGCAATGCCGGGCGGTCCGCAGACCGCCCGGCATTGCTCTATTAAAATTATTTTTCCGCTATTCATGCCCAAAGCGCACGCGGCGGGCATTCTAAATTGTTGTGTTACATCCTGATTTTTTGTGCCGCGCGTGCAATGGACGCAAGCAGAGCCACCAGCCGCTTTTCGTCCATCTGGCCGCAGTAGCTGGTGAAGGTGTAGTAGCAGCCCTGCACGCAGAAGGAAAGCACGATCTTACGCACCACATCGGCATCAAACGAGGGGTCGCTCTCCGAGATGCATTTGCTCATTGCAGCTTCCACGCGGTTGATGAACAGCCCCTGACGGGAGCCGGAAAACAGAATGCCGATCTCGGTCTGCTTCCGGGTAAACGCCCGGAACATTTCCCGGGTCAGCCACTCGGTGCGCTCGCTTACATCACGGGCGGTCAGCTGCGGCAGGCTTTCCACCACCACCTCCACCATTTCGTCCTCCATGGCGTTGGCCAGCGCATAGATATCCTGATAATGCGCATAAAAGGTGGACTTATTGATGCAGGCCAGATCGCACAGTTCCTTGACCTTGATCTTTTCCAGCGGTTTCTGCGCCCGCAGCTCCATGAATGCCTGCTTGATGGCACGCTCCGTTTTTTCAATGCGAATATCCAGAAAACCCACCTCTTTTGCATTTATGTTGATTATCCAACCATTTTCCTGTTTTGCGGATAGACAAGGCCCTCAGCCTTTTTTATACTGGGTCTATCCCCATCCGCATCACTCCTTGCGGTATAGGATGCCTTTTTCTTCCAGCTCTTTTTTGATGCGCTCAAAGCTCCCGGCATCCGGGCAGTGCAGGGTGTGCAGATGCACGCCGCCGGTCATGCGGCTCAAAAGCGCTTCCGGCGTGTCTTTGGCCTGCTGGATGAAGTTGTCCACATCGTAGCGGCTGGCAAGGTTCAGGTTGCCGCGCAGCTCGCCATACAGGCTGTTCTCCACGGCCACATCCACCACGATGCCGCCCTGATCCACCACGGTGTACAGCTCGGTGCGCATCTCGTCCTCGGTGCTGTGCACGCAGGCCAGAATGGCGGTATAGCCTTTTTCCGCCGGGTGCAGCTGATAGCCCCGGGGCGTTGCATCGATCTGCGCACCGCCTGCCCGCAGCAGAGCCACATCCCCCACCACGATCTGGCGCGAGACCCCCAGCAAAGCCGCCAGTGCGCTGGCACTGACCGGTGCTTCGGCCCCGCTGAGCCGTTTCAGAATGGATTCTCTGCGCTGCGCTGCATTCATGGTTTTCAAAGCTTCCTTTCCGCTTTACGGTATTATGCTCTTATTGTAGCAAAAGACGGCGGATCATGCAAGAATGCGTTTACTTTTCCAGCTGCAGGATGGTAGCATAATTGGAGGGCAGCTGCACTTTCATGCGGCCCCACTCCATGCTGGTCAAAACGGGCTGTGCGCCCACCGTGTCGGCCAACAGGTCCTTTGCAGAGGATGCCTCCACCGGCAGCTGGAATTCCAGCTGTGCGGGACTGTCGCCGTTGTTCAGCACCACGACGCAGGCCTTTCCATCCAGCACCCGGGCAAAGGCATAGCACTGGGTGGTGAGCTGCAGCTCTTTCACCTCGCCGTCGGTCAGCTCCGGCAGCTCCGCCTTCAGTCTGCCCAGTGCGGCATACACGCTGGTGACAGGATTGGTGGTCTCAGCGTCCTTGAAGTCGGAAAGTTCCAGGCAGGGGCGCAGCGGCCAGTCGCTTCCCCACTCTTTTTTGCCTTCAATGCCAAATTCTGAGCCATAATAGATGGACGGAATGCCCCAAAGCGTATATACTAGAATTGCAATGTGGCGGATGTGCTCCCGGTTGCGCAGCTTGTTGGGCAGGCGCTCCACATCGTGGTTGTCCGAGAACAGATACAGCCGGGTATCGTGGCACAGGCCCTGCAGACGGCGCATGGTGTGGGCGATCTCGAAATAGTTGTGGTCGTTGTGGCCGCTCCACAGGCCCTTGTGCAGCTCGTAGTTGGTCACCGAGTGCAGCATCTCCGGGTTTGCCCAGCGGCTGTAATCGCCGTGGATTACCTCGCCCATAAGCCAGAACTCTGGCTTTACCTCGTTGGCAAGGCGGCGCAGACCGCGCATAAAGTCAAAGTCCAGCACATCGGCTGCGTCCAGACGGATGCCGTCAATGTCAAATTCATCCACCCAGAAGCGGATGGTATCGTAGTGGTAGTTCTGCACCTCCGGGTTGCGCTGGTTCAGCTTGACCAGCAGATTGAAGCCGCCCCAGTTTCCGTAGGAAAAGCCGTCGTTGTACTCGTTGTTGCCCCAGAAATTCACATCGCAGAACCAGTCCTTATAGCGGGCGTTCTCGCGGTTTGCCTTCAGATCCTGAAACGCAAAGAAATCGCGGCCCACATGGTTGAACACGCCGTCCACGATCACCTTCTGGCCCCGGGCATGGCACCGGGCCACAAAGTCCTTGAACTCTGCGTTCGTGCCAAGACGGCGGTCTACCAGCCGGTAATCGATGGTGTCATAGCCATGGGAGCCGCTCTCGAACAGCGGGCCGATATAAATGGCCGTGCAGCCGATGTCCGCTGCGTGCTCAGCCCATGCGTTCAGTTTATTAAACGCACCGGGCACCGCCTGCCCATCGTTCTCATGTGCGCAGCCGCACAGCCCCAGAGGATAGATGTGATAAAATACCGCGTTGTCATACCAAGCCATTGTTCATACCGCTCCCATACAAAAAAATCAGCCTCCGCCCACTGCGGCGGCAGGAATAGTATAGCACAGAATCTGTAAAACATGTTAATTTTTGCTGATTTTTGTCAAGAATCTACAAGAATATCAGCTACTGTGCCCCATTTCGTCTTGTTTTTATTGGATATATTGCCCAAACACCTGTGTCACATGCAGTGCCGCCGGGCGCTGCCTATCATAGAATGTAAGGAGATCTTTGCATGAATTACCCCGCCATTCCCCGTGAATTCTTCAATGGAGACTGCTTTGATGCCTACCGCATCCTTGGTGCGCATCCCTGCTCTGACAACGGCACCGAAGGGTGGCGCTTTGCGGTGTGGGCCCCCGGTGCCACGGCAGTGGAAGTCTGCGGCGGCTTCGACGGCTGGGAGGCAGGCGTGCCCATGGAAAAAGCCGATACCGGCGTGTGGAGCGCATTCGTCCCCGGCCTCGCAGAGGGCGACCTTTATAAATACCGGGTGCATGGTGCCGACGGCAGTGTGGTGATGCGCAGCGACCCCTACGCATTTTCCACCGAGCTGCGGCCGGGCACAGCCAGCCGTCTGGCAAAGATGGACTTCCACTTTGACGACAGCGCATGGATGGAGCGCCGCGACAAATGCCGCAACCGCCCGCTGAACATCTACGAGATGCACGTTGGCAGCTGGCGGCACAAGCCCGGCAGCAAGCAGGAGGACGGCTCAGACGGCTGGTATAACTATGAGGAGCTGGCCAAGGAGCTGATTCCATGGCTGCTGGACCATCACTTTACCCATGTGGAGCTGCTGCCGCTGGCCGAGCATCCCTTCGACGGCAGCTGGGGCTACCAGACCACCGGCTATTTTTCCGTCACCAGCCGCTACGGCACCCCCGCCCAGTTTGCCGGCTTCGTCAACGCCTGCCACCGCATGGGCATCGGCGTCATCATGGACTTTGTGCCGGTGCACTTTGCCGCTAACGCCGACGCTCTGGCAAAGTTTGACGGCACCTACCTCTACGAGTACGACAGCGATGTGGGCCACAGCGAGTGGGGCACCTGCAACTTCAACTACTACCGCCGGGAGGTGTGCAGCTTTTTGAACAGCGCTGCCGCCCTGTGGATGGACGTATACCACTGCGACGGCATCCGTATGGATGCCATCTCCCGCGCGCTGTACTGGCAGGGCGACCCGAACCGCGGCGTGAACGAGGGTGCCGTGAACTTTCTGCGCAGCCTGAATCACGGCCTGAACGAGCTCTGGCCCACCGGCATCTACACCGCCGAGGACTCCACCAACTTCCTCAAGGTGACAGCTCCCACCCGCTACGACGGCGTGGGCTTTGACTACAAGTGGGATATGGGCTGGATGCATGATACGCTGGACTATTTTGCTACCCCCTTCGGTGAGCGGCCAAATGCCTACGGCAAGATCGTTTTCAGCATGCACTACTTCTACAACGAGCTGTATCTGCTGGCCTTGAGCCACGACGAGGTGGTGCACGGCAAAAAGACCATCATTGATAAGCTGTGGGGCACCTATGCGGAAAAATGCGCCCAGCTGCGCACCCTCTATTTTTATATGTACATGCACCCGGGCAAGAAGCTGAACTTCATGGGCAACGAGATGGGACACTTCCGGGAGTGGGACGAAAAACGGGAGCTGGACTGGGACCTGCTGAAATACCCCTTCCACGATGCGTTCCAGAAATACTTTGCCCACCTGTGCCGGGTGTATTCCACTGAGCCTGCACTCTACGATGGCGAGTACAACCCCGACTGCTTTGAGTGGGTGGCCTGCGAGAGCCGCAGCGAGGGCGTGTACGCATGGCTGCGCAAGGGCCGGGGCGAAAACCTGCTGTGCATCATGAACACGCAGGACCACGCCCACAAAAAGTTCCCGCTGTATCTGCGCTTTCCCTGCAGTGCCGAGGAGGTGCTGAACACCGAATCCCCCGAGTGGGGCGGTGCACTGAAGGGCCGCCGCAAGACAAAGCTTCACACCACCGATGGCGGTGTGTTTGGTCGGGACTATACCCTTACAGTAGACCTACCTGCCATGGGCAGCTGCCTGCTGCGCCTTGCGCCGGAGGCCCCGAACCCCGATGCAGCCCGCATCAGCGCCAACAAAGCCCTGAACGCAAAGCGCCGCGCTGCCCGCAGCACAAAGGCCACAGCCAATTCCAACAAGTAATATTCGTTTCAAAATGTCCCGTCTGCGTTCAAAGCGGCGGGACATTTTGTTGTTTTCCGTGCACAGCGGCTGGACAGTGCAGATTTTGCTTGCTATACTGTAGCTGTGATATTCTGCAGCTGAGAGGTTTTTGGGATGAGTGGAATCGTTTCCCGTCTGTCTGTCCTTGGCAAGGTCTGGCTGGGCCTTGCTGCCGGGGCACTGGCGCTTATTGTATTCGGCCTTGCCGCACCGGGCAGCAGCCTGTTTTTCCCGCTGGTGAGCCTGTGGTGCAATGCAGCACTGTTTGCACTGGCGCTGCTGGTGCTGCGCCGGGCCGGTGTGGAGCTGGACCTGTTCCACAAGGCGGTGCTGGTGGGCCTGTGGGCAGCGGCCGTGCTTTACTTTTACTGGGTCCTCGGCAGCCGCACCTTCCTCTACCACTGGGACTATGTGAACTACATTTTAAAGCAGTATCATGCCGAAGCTGCCTTTGCACAGAGCGCAGGTGCAGGCTTCCGTTTCCTCCTCGATTCCATCACCGAGGACTACACCAGCTTCATCACCCTGTTCACCGAGTTTCCGTTCTGCCTGAGCGGCAAGACCGGCGACGACTACGCATTCTGTCAGGTATTCAGCGTACTGCCCAGCCTGCTGGTGCTGCTGGCGGGCCTGACGGTCAAGGTGGGCCGGATGCTACGGGTAAAGAACCGGTTCTGGTATTTCCTCATCGGCTTTTCGTGGTGCGCTACCTTCCCGTTCGTGCGCATGTCGGCGGTGTTGGGCCAGCCGGACTGGTTCGGGCTGATCTTTGCCTTCATGCTTATGCTGCTCACACTGGACTACCGCTTTGACGGCATCGACCTGCCCCGCTATCTGCTCATCTTCGCCGCCACGGCGGGCATCATCCTCACCCGGCGCTGGTACTTATATTTTGTGGTGGGCTACTGCTTTGCCTACGTGCTGATGCTGGCAGTTTCCAGCATCCGGCTGGCAAAAGATGGCCAACCCAGCCGCGCTGTGCACCGCATGGTACGGCTGGTGGTGTTCGGCCTGTGTGCGGCCGGGGCCATGGTGCTGCTGCTTCTGCCCATGGTGCGCAAAATTTTAAGCTTTGACTACGCCGGGCGCTACTCTTACTACAACTTCGGCGGCATCACGCTGGAGCTGGCCGCACAGACACTGCGCATCGGTTTGCTGAACTTCATCCTCATCGGAATGGGGCTGTGGTTTGCCGCAAAACGCCGTCTGCCTGCCCTGCCCTGCCTTGCAGGGGCAGAGCTGCTGGTGAGCCTTGTGCTGTTTACCCGGGTACAGAACACCGGCTCCCACCAGATGCTACTGTTCGTGCCTGGGTGGCTGCTGCTGTTCCTCGTTGGTTCCGCCGCACTGGCCGACGGCCTGAAAAAGCACACCGCCGTCAAGCTCTGCTACTGGGGCTTTACCATGGTGTTTGCGGTGTCCGTGCGCTGCTCGCCGCTGACCACCGTTGCTCTGCCGGGCTTTGTGGTGGATCATTTTCCCCTCAAGGCCGTGTCGGAATTCGTCCGGCTGGACAAGCTCACCTACGACCGCACCGATGCCGCCCAGATCCAGCGCGTGGACGACTGGATCGATGCCCACTGCGATGCGGAAAAGGGCGAGTTCGCCTACATGATCCCCCACGATATGCTGTACAACTCGGACATGTTCCAGTACGCCGCCCTGCCGGACATCCAGCTGCAGGGCAAGCTGGCCGCCGGCATCTCCATCCCGGGCACCCACGAGTTCCCGGTGCGGTTCTTCGAGGCAAAGTACGTGCTCACCGCAGAGCCGCTCCCCCAGACCTTTGTCAGCGGCGGTGAGCTCTCCGGCCGGTGGAATGCCCTCTTCTGCGCCGCGCGGGATGCGCACTTTACGCAGGCCGCCAGCTTTGACATGGGCAACGGCACCGTGTTCACCGTGTGGGAGCGCACCGAGCCTGCCGACCGGGCTGAGGTGGAGTATTATCTGAATGCCTTCGCGCAGGAGGATGCGCTCTACCCCGAAATGTTCTCGCAGGTGGCGGAAGCCTGGCTTGCCGGACATGGACTTTAAATTGCAAACGCTTTGGATATAAAAGGAGTATTTCCCATGGAACAGAATGCAAACGCCCTGCCCAAGGTCACGCTGGGCCAATACAAGGGGCTGGAATTCACCCGCCGGGTGCGCCCGGTATCGGAAAAGGCCGTGGAGCTGGAGGCTTCAAACCTCACCCGCACCCGCGCCCCCTTTGAACCGGTGGAAAAATCCGCCGCGCGCGGGATGCGCGTCACGCTGGATTTTGAGGGCTTCATGGACGGCGCACCCATCCCGGAAAGCAAAATGGAAAATGTGACCGTGGTGCTGGGCACCGGTCAGCTGATGCCCGCCGCCGAGGATGCCGTGTACGGCCACAAAGCAGGCGAGAGCTTCCGGTTCGATTTTACCTATCCCGCCGAGTTCCGGGTGCCGGAGCTTTCCGGCAAGACGGCGCAATTCGCCATCACCCTGCACACCGTGGAACAGAAGCAGCCTGTACCGCTGGACGATGCCTTTGCCAAGACACTGGGCTTTGATACGGTGGATGCCCTGAAGGAGAGCATCCGCGAGAAAAAGCGCCGCTCCCACGAGGCCAACGCCGACCGAATTGCCGGAGCCGCCCTGCTGGGCATGGCCGGTGCCAACCTGACGGCGGAGCTGGATAACGCCATTCTGGACCAGAATGCCGACCACGACATGAACGCCCTGCGCGAACGGCTGCGCCGCAGCAAAATGACCATGGAGCTGTACTGCAAGGCAGGCCAGACCACACCGGACGAGGTGCGCGCCGCCTTCCGCCGGGATGCCGAGCGCAAGATGCGCAGCATCCTTGCGGTGCAGGCCATCGCCAAGGCCGAACAGATCACCGTGTCCAACGCAGAGGTGGATGCCGAGTACGTCCGCCTTTCCAAGCTGCACGATACCCCGGAAGCCGAGATCCGCAATGTGCTCAGCCGGGACGCTGTGGCCTCTGCCGTGACCACTCAGAAGGTGCAGCGTTTCCTGATCGACCACGCAAACATCACTTCGGTTGTGGAAAAGGAGTAAACTATGGGCTTTTTTACACGCACCGCGATGGATATGCTGATGAAAACTACCCATCCCGAGATCAACCGCCGCCAGTGCTGGAACCTGCATCCCCATCGCAAGCCCTGCACCGAGTGCAAGGATATCTGCCCCTATGGCGAACAGATCTTTACCCGCCCGAACCTTGTGAAGGACTGGGATCCCTGTACCGAGTGCGGCCTGTGCGTCTCTGCCTGCCGCAGCGGCTGCATCATCCCTTCGCCGGAGCAGGTGCAGCGGGACACCTCTGCCGCCGATACCGACAATGACACCATCTGGATCGGCTGTGAAAAATCCACCCGCAAAAACAGCGTGGTGCGCACCTGTATTGCGGCCCTCACATGGGAGACGCTGGCCTACCTTGCCCTGAACAAAAAGATCGTGCTGGACCTGACCCCCTGCGGTGAATGTGAGAACGACCTGTGCGCCGCCCAGCTGCGCAAGGAGCTGACAAGGCTTGTGGATTTCTTTGGCCAGCCCATGTTCGAGGCACGGTTCACTCTGGCCTACGAGCAGGACGAAGCGCCCTATCACGTAAAGGAGCTGAGCCGCCGCGAAATGTTTGAGCAGGTAAGCCACGGCTCCAAGAGCGGCACCAAAAAGCTGCTGCAGATGCTGCCCGGCCTGCACAGCGAGGACGACGGCGGTGTGGATTTCCGCCTTTTGCTGCACCAGCGCACAAAGCAGCTGAAGGCATCCATGGAAACGCCGCTGAAGTACGGCTACTACCTGCCCAACTTTACCGATAAATGCTTTGGCTGCGGCAAGTGCGAAAAAGCCTGCCGCGCCGGTGCGCTGAAGCTGGAGGACCTGCCCGACGGCCAGACCCGCATCGTCATCACGCCGTGGAAGTGCAGCGAGTGCGAGGTGTGCGTGGCCTCCTGCTCCAACCATGGCATCGACGGCATGAAGCTGCGCCAGCTCACCACCCTTGGCCCGGTAAGTGTACACAAATGCACCAAGACCCTGTGCAAGGAATGCGGCAAGCCCATTGCGCCGGGCAGTGTGGATGGTGTGTGCACCGTGTGCCGCATCAAGGCCCGCACCAAAAAGCGGCAGGAAGAAGCCGCTGCCAAGGCAAAGCAGCTGCGGGAGGAGCGGGAAGCCAAAAAGGCTGCCGAGGAGGCCGCAAAGGCAGCGGAGGAAGCCGGTGCCGCTGTTTCTGCCGAGACCGCTGCCGCCCCCGCGGAAACCGCCGTGGCCGCTGCCGTGCCTGCTGCGGCCGGTTCCGTGATCACAGCACTGACCCCGGAAAAAGCAGCCCCCGCCGCGCTGGACGAAGCCCCTGCTGCCGCACCGGAAAACACCGCAGAAAAGGATGTGCCCGACACACCGAAAAACGATTGACGGCGCACAGATTCAATGCTATACTGACCATAAGACCACGCACCGTGGCCACCGACTGTTACAAAGGGGTAACGGAGCTATTTCCGTTACCCCTTTCTTATCCCAAAGCACGAAGCAAGCTTTTGCCAAGATCTTACGAAAGAAGGATTTTACTATGGCTCATTCCATCTCCCGCCGCCAGTTCCTGCAAGGCAGCGGCGCAGCCGTCCTTTCTGTAGCAGCGGCTGGTCTGCTGAGCAGCTGCGGCGGCTCTTCCGCTTCCAATGGCGGCAGCACCGGCGCTGCCGGCAGCAGCTCCACCTACACCGTGCTGTATTCCCGTCAGCCCGCCACCCTGAACTATCTGGTCTGCTCAGCTGACCCGGACCTTTACCACGGCACCCAGTGCATCGACACGCTGGTGGAGTACGACAACCGCGGCAAGATCCGGGAGGGCCTTGCCACTGCTTGGGAGTGGGATGCCGACAGCCTGACCTGGACGTTCCACCTGCGGGATGAGAACTGGGTGGACTGCAACGGCGAGGTGCTTGGCCCTGTGACCGCGCAGGACTTTGTGGATGCGCTGGCCTATGTGCTGGACCCGGACTACGCATCCTCCACTGCAAGCCTTGTCACCCCCTATGTGGCCGGTGCGGACGACTACTATAACTACTGCGTTTACCGCAACAACGCCAATAACGGCACCGTGGCCGAGGACGGCACCACCTACGCCATTGATGCCAACGGCACCGTGACCGCCGCTGCCGCCGACGGCACCACCACCGAATACCCGGCTGTGGATTTTTCCACAGTGGGCGTGAAGGCTGTGGACGACCACACCCTGACCTACACGTTGAACTTCGACTTTCCTGGCTTCCTCAGCCTGTTGAGCTATGCTCCCTACGAGCCTGCCTACGGCCCGCTGCTGGAGGAGTTTGCCGACCAGTTCTGCACCAGTGCCGAGACCGCCTGCAGCTGCGGCGCGTTCTATCTGGCCGAGTACACTCCGCTGGAAAACTGGGTGATGAAGAAGAACCCCGAAAACTACGATGCCGACAGCGTTTACATCGACACGGTGCGCTACATCTACAATCAGGAAGAGCTGATCAGCGGCCCGGAGATGGTCAAGCGCGGCGAGATCGATCAGGCTACCATCAGCTCCGACATTCTGGACAGCTGGCTGGCCGACGACACCACCAAGGACATGGTTTCCATGGAGCGCCCGGAAACCGGCAAGAGCTACTTCTACATCTTCAACTTCCTGCCCTACCGCCACGAGTTCTCAAACTGGACCGTGACCGGCGTGGATGCCCAGTACGAGCCGGACAATTGGGCCAAGGCCATCAACTCCACCAACTTCCGCAGGGCTTTCCTGTATGCCATCAATCCGTCTGTGACGCTGGCCGTCACCGCGCCGGAAGGCTACGATAACTACAAGCTGCACACCATCACTCCGCCGTCCTTCTGTGCCAACAGCAAAGGCGTGGATTATACTGAGTGCGGCGGCCTTGCAAACCTCTCCGACTTCTTTGACGAAGCCAAGGCCAAAGAGTACCGTGATGCCGCCGTGGAAGAGCTGACCGCCGCCGGTGTCACCTTCCCCATCAAGATCCAGTATCCGTACAACCCCGCTGTGGTGGACTGGGACAAGCAGTGTCAGGTGTTCAAGCAGCAGGTGGAAGCCGTGCTGAACGACGGCTTCGACTTCATCAGCATCATCATCACGCAGGGTCCGTCCGACAACTTCCTGAACGCGGTGCGCCGGGCGGGTGCCTACCAGCTGATGTCCTACTACTGGGGTGCCGATTACTCCGACCCCGAGACCGAGGTGTACCCCTTCTATCAGGAAGCCGGCGACCGCGGCACCTGCTACAGCTTCCTGCGCACCGGCGTGGAGGACGGCATCGTGACCGGCGAGACCGCCGACCTCGTGATGCAGTACATGTCCATGGTGGAGAACGCCAAGACCATCACCGAGGATCTGGATGCCCGGTACGAAGCCTTTGCGGATGCCGAAGCCTTTCTCATTGAGAACGCACTGGTCATCCCGCTGGGGATGCCGGTGCCGCCCTACATTGCCACCCGCCTGAACCTGTGGGAGGGCCAGTACGCGCCCACAGGCCTTTCCACCAACCGTCTGAAGGGCGTGCACATCCTCGACCACTACGTTTCCATGGACGAGTATAATGCCAACCGGGATGCGCGGTAAAAACTGAATCGGAAACTCCCCCAGTCTGCTGCGCAGACAGCCCCCTCTGGGATGGGGCCTCTGGCGAAACCGGAAACTTTCCCGTCATGCCAAGGGCTCCCTCCCCGAGGGAGCTGGCTTTGCGCAGCAAAGGCTGAGGGAGTTTTTGTTTGCTCCTCATTTTCCCGCAAAAACTCACAAATCCCTTTCCAAAAGGCGCAATTTGCGGTATGCTATATTTACTTGTATTTCAATCGAAAAGAGAGGTGCACAGCTATGGTGCAATATCTCGCAAAACGCATCGGGCGCTCCATTCTGACCCTGTTCGTCATTGTGACGCTG
Organism: Faecalibacterium sp. AF10-46; assembly: GCF_003604105.1. Taxonomy (NCBI): domain Bacteria; kingdom Bacillati; phylum Bacillota; class Clostridia; order Eubacteriales; family Oscillospiraceae; genus Faecalibacterium; species Faecalibacterium sp. AF10-46. The sequence goes on from NZ_QVGY01000012.1 coordinate 79,864, forward strand.
GTGTTCTGCCTGCTGCGGCTCATGCCGGTGGAAGGCTACTTTGCAAACTACGAAAAAATGACCGAGGCACAGATCCAGGCCGGTTTGCAGTCCATGGGCCTGCTGGACCCGCTGCCGGTACAGATCGGCCATTTCTGGGTGAACGCTTTGCACGGTGATCTGGGCGTGAGCCACATTTACAAGCTCAACGCTCCCGTGACCAGGATCCTTGCCCAGAAGCTGCCCATTTCCATCGAGATGGGTGTGCTGGCCATGCTGCTGAGCCTTGTGCTGGGCATCCCGCTGGGCCTTGTCATGGGCCGTTATAAGGGCCGCTGGCCGGATAAGCTGGGCACGGCATTCATCGTGCTCATTCAGGCGGTGCCTGCGGCAGTGTACTTTTTGTATATCCAGATGTACGGCACCACCGCCATGGGCGTGGGCCTGCTGTTCGACGCTTCCGACTGGCGCTATTGGGTGCTGCCGGTGTGCAGCATGAGCCTTGCAAACCTTGCGTTCTACGCCATGTGGCTGCGCCGCTATATGGTGGACGAGAGCAACAAGGACTACGTCAAGCTGGCCCGAGCCAAGGGCGTGAGCGAGAACAATATCGCCCTGCACCACGTATTCCGCAACGCCATGGTGCCACTAGTGCAGTACATTCCCTCCGCATTCCTGAACACCGTCGTCGGCTCCATCTACATCGAAAGCCTGTACAGCATCCCGGGCATGGGCGGCCTACTGGTCACCTGTGTGCAGCGCCACGACAACACCATGGTGCAGGGCATCGTGCTGCTGTACGCCTGCGTGGGCATCATCGGCCTGATCTTGGGCGATGTGCTCATGGTGCTCATTGACCCCCGCATCAACTTTGGCAAGAAAGAAGGTGGACGCTGATGCTCTCTTTTCTGAAACGCGAAAAATCGAAGCAGCTGGAGGATAAGCTGAATGCTGCTCAGGCAAAGCGCCGCACCGGCTGGGAAGATCTGCCGGAGGATGAGCTGTTCACCCCCGCCGGATTCAGTGAGGCGCAGGCCGAAGCCACCGCCAGCTCCAACTACAGCTACTGGGGCAGCACCTTCCGTGCCTTTTTCAAGAACAAGTTCGCCGTGACCCTGCTGATCGCGCTGGCAGCTGTGGTTGCCTTTGCATTCATCCAGCCCCACCTGCCCGGCCAGGCTGACCCGAACCTGTGCGCCGTGGACCCTGTGACCGGCATTCAGTACCGCAACATCGCCCCCGGGCAGGACGGCTTTATCTGGGGTTCCAACTCCATCGGTCAGGACCTGTGGACACGCATCTGGGCCGGTGCACGCACCAGTCTGACTATCGCCTTTTTCGTGGCCCTCATCGAAGCTGTGGTGGGCATTACCGCCGGTGTGCTGTGGGGCTATGTGCGCGGGCTGGACTTTGTGTTCACCGAGCTGTACAACATCTTCGATAACATTCCCACCGCCATCGTGCTGATCCTCATTTCCTATGTAGCCACCCCCAGCATCTGGACCATGGTCCTTGGCATGGCCATCAAGGGCTGGATCGAAATGGCACGCTTCATCCGCAACCAGATCCTCATCATCCGCGACCGGGATTACAATGTGGCATCCCGCTGCATCGGCACGCCCACCATCCGCATCGTGCTGCGCAACCTGCTGCCGTATCTCGTCTCGGTCATCATGCTGCGCATGGCCCTCACCATCCCGGAAGCCATTGGCAACGAGGTGTTCATCACCTACATCGGTCTGGGCCTGTCCGTGGAGACCCCCTCGCTGGGCAACCTGGTCAACGACGGCCGCAAGGTGATGATGCAGGCCGGGCTGCGCTACCAGCTGCTGTACCCCACCCTCATCCTGAGCTTTGTTACCATTGCGTTCTATCTGATCGGCAACGCTTTCTCGGATGCTGCCGATCCGAAGAACCATCTGCAGTAAGGAGGGGATATCATGGAACACAACCAGCTCATTTTCTCCGCAAAAGATGTCAACATCCAGTTCAACCTGCGTGGAAAAGTGCTGCATGCCATCCGCGGCATCGACCTTGACCTCTATCAGGGCGAAGTGCTCGCCATCGTGGGCGAGAGCGGCTCCGGCAAGAGCGTGTTCACCAAAAGCTTCATGGGCCTTCTGGATGCCAACGGCTCCATTACCAGCGGCACCATTGATTACTACGGCATGGCAGAGGGTGCACCGCTGCGCCTTTCTGACCTCAGAACCGAAAAGGACTGGCTGCGGGTACGCGGCCGAGAGATCGCCATGGTCATGCAGGACCCCATGACCAGCCTGAACCCGCTGAAGACCATCGGGGCACAGATCATGGAAGCCGTTGCCCTGCATCAGGGCTTAAAGGGTGCTGCCGCCAAGGAAAAAACGCTGGAATACCTGCGGGATGTGGGCATCTCTGACCCGGAAAAGCGCTTTAAGCAGTACCCGCACGAGTTCTCCGGCGGCATGCGCCAGCGTGTGGTCATTGCCATTGCGGTGGCCTGCAGCCCCAAGATCCTGATTTGCGACGAGCCTACCACCGCACTGGACGTGACCATTCAAGCCCAGATTTTGCAGCTTTTGAAGGAAATGCGGTTCAAGTACGATCTGACCATCGTCATGATCACCCACGATCTGGGCGTTGTGGCAAACATTGCAGACCGCGTAGCTGTGATGTACGCAGGCGATATCGTGGAGATCGGCACTGCTGACGAAATTTATTACGATCCCCGCCACCCCTACACATGGGCACTGCTTTCCAGTATGCCCCAGATGGGCGTGAAGGGCGAGGACCTGTTCAACATCGTGGGCACACCGCCAAACCTGTTTGCGGAAATTCGCGGCGATGCTTTTGCGCCCCGCAACCCGCAGGCGCTCAAGATCGATTTTGTCAAGCGCCCGCCTTACTTTGAGGTAACGCCCACCCACAAGGCCAAAACATGGCTGCTGGACCCCCGGGCACCCAAGATCGAGCCGCCTGCTGCGGTAAAAATGCTGCGAGAGGAGGGGCTGTAAGATGGGAAATGAACGCGAAGTTCTTGTGGAAGTGAACCACCTGAACGTAACCTACGGCTCCGGCAAAAAAGCATATGAAGCTGTGCAGGATGCCAACTTTAAAATTTATAAGGGCGAGACCTTCGGCCTTGTAGGCGAAAGCGGCAGCGGCAAAACTACCATTGGCCGCGCCATCCTGCGCATTCTGCCCACCTCCGGCGGCGAGATCCTTTATAAGGGCCAGAAGATCAACGGCAGAATTTCCCGCCAGCTGGACAGGCAGATCATCAAAGAGATCCAGATGATCTTTCAGGACCCGCAGTCCTCGCTGAACGAGCGCGCCAAGGTGAGCTATATCGTGGGCGAGGGCCTGCAGAACGTCCGGCCTGATCTTTCCACCGCCCAGCGGGAGGAAAAGGTGCGTCAGGCTCTGCTGGACGTGGGTCTGCTGCCGGAATTTGCCTCCCGCTTCCCCCACGAATTTTCCGGCGGACAGCGCCAGCGCATCGGCATTGCCCGGGCCCTGATCGTGGAACCGGAGTTCATCATTGCCGATGAGCCCATCAGCGCACTGGATATGTCCATCCGTGCACAGGTGCTGAACCTGCTGCGCCGCCTGCAGAAGGAACGCGGCATCACCTACCTGTTCATCGCCCACGATCTTTCCGTGATGCGCTACATCTCCGACCGCATCGCCGTCATCCACAAGGGCCGCATCGTGGAGCTGGCCGAAGCTGAAGAGTTGACGGTCCACGCCATCCACCCCTATACCCGCAGCCTGCTTTCCGCCATTCCCATGCCGGACCCCCGCCGGGAGCGGCAGAAAAAGCTGCTGGTGTACGACCCCGCCATGCACGACTACTCCAGAGAGGCCCCCCAGTGGCGCGAGCTGCGGCCTGCGCATTTTGTGCTGTGCAGCGCCGCCGAGGCGGAGCAGTGGCTACCGCGCTAACCCCTGACATTTCGGGCTGAATCGTTGTTTTACGGCTCTTTTACGCAACGTTCATAGTTTATTCCTTGACATTCTCCGGCAGCTCCACTACAATAGAATCTGCATCATTGATTCTGATTTTTGAGTTATTAGCGTGTTCTGACCGGCGGCTTTCATCTTCTTTGCAAAAGCTGTCGGCTTTTGGCAATGAAAAGAAGAAGAAAGAAAAGAGGACTTTATTCTATGACTACTGAACAGCGTGAACCGCTCTATGCGTCCACTGCGAAGCCCTGGCTGAAGTACTATGACCAGAAATACATCGACATGCCCCTGCCCAAGTGCAGCGCCTTTGAGTTTCTGTGCCATCAGAACAAGAACCATCTGAGCGAGACCGCTCTGGAGTATTATGGCCGCAAATTCACCTTTGCAGACCTCTTTGTGAATATCAAGAAAACCGCTGCCGCCTTCCGTGCTCTCGGCGTGAAAAAGGGCGACATCATCACCGTTGTCAGTGTGATGACCCCCGAGGTGATCTATGCCTTCTACGCTGTCGATATGATCGGCGCAACGCTGAATCTGGTAGACCCGCGCTACAGCGTTGAGGGCATCCACGAGTACATCGAAGAGGTAGATTCCCGCCTGCTGATCTGCCTGAATGTGACCTATGAGCGCTGCCACAAGGCAGAAAAGCGCACCAATGTGGAGCGCGTTCTGGTCATCAGCCCCGCAGACTCTCTGCCGCTGCATCTGGCCGTCGGCTACAAGCTGACCAACCCCGATAAGAACCGCTACAAGTCCAATGTGATCCACTGGAAGGACTTTATTGCACAGGGCAAGGATCAAAGCATGAATGCCGAGCCCTACGACCCGCAGCACGCCTGCGTGGTGGTGCACACCGGCGGCACCACTGGTTCGCCCAAGGGCGTTATGCTGACCGACGACAGCTTCAACTCTCTGGCCCACGAATTCATCGCCCAGAGCAACCTGTTCTGCCGCGGCCAGAAGCTGATGAACGTCATGCCTCCGTTCATTGCCTACGGCTATGCCTGCGGCGTGCACATGCCGCTGGTCATGGGCCTGCACGTCGTCATCATCCCCAATCTGGACCCCGACAAGCTGGGCGCACTAATCTGGAAGCACAAGCCCGAGCACATGTTCGGCGTTCCGGCCCACTACCAGCAGATGGCAGCTTCTCCGCTGCTCAAGAAGAAGAAGGATCTCTCCTTCATCCGCAACTATGCCGCCGGCGGCGACTCGCTGCCGCTGGGCGCTGAGCTGACTGTGAACGAGTTCCTGAAGGCGCACAACGTGGAATATCCGCTGGCCAAGGGCTACGGCATGACCGAGGTCGCCTCTGCCGCTACCGTTGCCGCCGGCAACGTGACCAAGCCCGGCAGCGTGGGCATCCCCATGCTGAACACGGTGGTGTCCATTTTTGAGCCTGGCACCGAGACCGAACTGCCCATCGGTGAGCGCGGCGAGATCTGCATCTGCACCCCCACCGTCATGAAGGGCTACTACAATAAGCCCGAGGAGACCGACATGATCCTGCGCCGCCATGCAGACGGCCAGATCTGGGCACACACCGGCGATGTCGGCTACATGGACGAGGACGGCTTTGTGTATCTGGATTCCCGCATCAAGCGCATGATCATCCGTCACGATGGCTTCAAGGTGTTCCCGTCCATGATCGAGAACGTCATCAGCCGCCACCCGGCCGTGCATCAGTGCTCGGTGGTGGGCTGCACCGATAAGGACCATGTGCAGGGCCGTCTGCCTTTCGTGTATGTGGTGCTGGACCCGGAGGCCGACAAGAAGAAGCGCCAGATCGTGCGGGAGCTGCGCCAGCTGTGCAAGGAAGAGCTGCCGGAGTATGTGCAGCCGGTGGGCTACAAGTTCATCTCCGAAATGCCCTTTACCCCTGTTGGCAAGGTGGACTACCGCAAGCTGGAGGAAGAGATCACTCCCCGCGATTATTGATCCTGAACTTCACCCTGTAATTTTTCAGACACTGAGCTCTCCCGAAAGGGAGAGCTTTTTTGTATGGAAGAAACCGCAGAATACGGATGCAGCAATGGCCGCAATTTTTTGAATTTTGTCAGTTGACAATTTTTACTTTCCATTTTATCATAGAGACAACAGCTGTGCCGCACAGGTGCAGTCATTCCAGAAAGAAGGAATTACAATGAAAAACAAAAAGTTTGCCAGCTTTCTGGCCGCAGCGGCAGCGCTTGTGCTGCTGGCCATGCCTGCATTTGCTGCCGACGAACAGACGGAGCTGCCTGCCGCCGAAGCGGCAGAGGTGCAGCAGGAGCAGACCGCAGCGCCTGCCGAGCAGGAGACCTCCCTGCCCGCCGATGCCCAGACAGCCGGCGAACCGGAGCAGCAGCTCACCTATGTGGCGCTGGGCGACAGCATCACCTCCGGTGTCGGCCTTGCCGATATGAAATACAACATCGCCCAGATCGGCTACGATCTGCAGCCGAACTTTGAGGGCTACCCTTCCCAATGCTACACCGCCCTTGTGGGCAAGGGCCTTGGGCTGGACCGCCAGCACGCCATCAATCTGGGCCTGCCCGGCCTGATGAGCCCTGACATGGTGGATATGGTGCAGAACAGCGCCATGCCCAAGATGAATCAGGCTTCCGGCGCATATTACGTCTACCCGGAATATCAGGAGTATCTGCGCAAGGCCGATATCATTTCCATCCAGATCGGCTCCAACGACGCGCTGGTGCCCTGCATCGTAGGTCTGGGCGAGGCCACCAACTGGAAGAGCGAGCAGCTTGCCGCACTGATGGTCAGCGGTGCCCTGCGTGATTTCAACTTCCAGAAGCTGGGGCTCTTCCTCGAAGCGCTGAACCGTATGACCCTTACCTTTGACGAGAGCCGCGCCACCAACCGCCTGCTGTTCCGCGGCATGGATGAGATCTGCGATCAGGCCTATACCAATGTGACCAACAGCCTGCCGCAGATCGTGGCCGGTATTCGCGCACTGAACCCGGATGCCAAAATCGTGCTGCTGGGCTATACCAATCCCGTGCCTCTGCTGCCCGCATGGAACCGCTATTTCAGCAAATTGAACCGCTTTGCCAAAGACCTTGCCACACAGGAAGGCTTGACCTATGTTGCCATTCCCCGTGCGCAGACCGCTGCCGACGGCCACCCCACCGTTAAGGGCCACCAGTACATTGCAAACCAGATTTTGAATGCTCTGAAGTGAGCTTTCCATCAAAAAAGCCTGTCTCATTTTTGCGAGACAGGCTTTTTGTTTGCGCTGTTCTGTTTTCAGCTCAGCCGGCCGCTTTCCACCGAAAAGCTGATATCTGCCGCAGCCATGGTAGACTTGCGGTGGGAGACCAACAGCACCGTTTTGTCTTTGCACTCTGCCCGCACAGCCTTGAGGATCACGCCCTCATTCAGGCTGTCCAGATTGGAGGTAGGCTCGTCCAGCAGCAGGAAGGGTGCATCATGCAGGAAGGCACGCGCCACACCGATGCGCTGGCGCTCGCCGCCGGAAAGTGCACCGCCCAGCTCACCCACCGGGGTATCATAGCCCTTGGGCAGGCTGTGGATAAAGCCGTCCAGCGCAGCCTTTTTGCAGGCTGCTTCCACCTCTTCCCGGGTGGCATCCCGCTTTGCAATGCGGATGTTGTTCTCAATGGTATCGTCGAACAGCTCGGTCTCCTGCGTCACAAGGCTTTCCTGTTCGCGCAGGGCGGCGGTGTTCACGCGGCGGATATCCTCTGCGCCAAAGCGGATGCTGCCGCTGGATACATCCCAGAAGCGCATCAGCAGCCGCAGGAAGGTAGACTTTCCGCTGCCGGAGCGGCCGGTGATGCCCACGATCTTCTTTTCCGGAATGGTCAGGCTCAGGTCATGCAGCACTTCCTCATTGGCATAGGCAAAGTTCACATGCTCTGCCGCAGCACCTGCAAATGCGGTGTCTGTGCCGTCGGTCACATCGGCGGTGATGGGCTGTTCGTCCAGCAGGTCCAGCACGCGGTCTGCGCTGGCGAACACCTGCGTCAGGCTGGCACCAAGGTTTGCCAGCGCCACCACCGGGCCAAAGGAGCTGAGGGCCGAAAGGGTGCACACCAGTACGCCCTCCACGCCCATTTTACCGCTCTGGTAAAGGTTCAGGCTCACACCCAGCACGGCCAGCACCGTGAGCAGGATCAAGGTGTTCGTGATGGCCACGGTCAGGCCCTCGCGGTATTTCATCGCCTTCTGCTTTTCGCCCAGCATCTCACTGTGGGCCGTGATGCCCTCGGCGCGGGCTGCGGTGTCCTGATACTGCAGGGTATCCTTCAGGCCGCGCAGGCTTTCCAGCACATAGCTGTTGGTATCGGCCAGTGCCTGACGGTACTCCCGGGCGGCACGGTCGCCGCGCTTTGCGCTCCACACCGGCAGGGCCACGCCCACCAGCAGATAGCCCGCCAGCAGCACCAGCGCAGGCAGGATGTGCCAGCTGCCCACAAAGCCCGTCATGCCGATGACGCAGATGCACGCGATGCAGATGGGCGAAATGGTATGGGCATAGAACACCTCCAGCGCTTCGATATCGGCGGTGATGAGCGAGATCAGGTCGCCGCGGTCACGGCCTTCCAGCTTTGCAGGGGTCAGACGGCGCAAGGCACCGAACACCTTATCGCGGATCAGGGCCAGCAGCTTAAAGGCGATATAGTGGTTGGATGCCTGCTCTGCATAGCGCAGAACGCCGCGCAGCAGGGCAAACACCAGAATGCAGGCAAAGGCTGTGCCCACGGTTTTGAGCGGACTGGCAAAACCCAGCGCACGCAGGATGCCAAAGCCGCCAAAGATCGTAATGAAGGTGGCGCAGAAATGGCCTGCCACACCCATCACGATCGCTGCCAGCATGACGGGCAGCATGGGCTTTACCAGCACGATGAGCCGCCCCACAATGGCAAAGGGGCTGCGATGATTGCTCTTGTTCATGCTCAGGCATCCTCCTTTCCCAGCGTTTCAAGCTGTTTCTGGGCCGTATACAGGCGGCTATAGGCTCCCTGCCGGGCCAGCAGTTCGGCATGTGTGCCCTGCTCGATCACCCGGCCATTGCTCATTGCATAGATGCAGTCGCTGTGCACCACATTGGCCAGACGGTGCGAAATGAGGATGATCGTCTTTTTTCCGGCCAGACTGTGGATGGCCTGCATGATATCGTTCTCGCTCTCGGCATCCACGTTGGAGGTAGCCTCGTCGAAGAGGTAGATGGGCGTATCATGCAGCAGGGCGCGGGCCATGGCAAGGCGCTGGCGCTGACCGCCGGAAAGATTGCTGCCGCCCTCATGCAGAGCGGTCTGCAGGCCGTTCTGGCTGCGGCAGAAATCGGCCAGATTCACCTGTTCCAATGCCGCCCAGAGCTGTGCCTCGTCCGCGTCCGGCTTTGCCATGCGCAGGTTGCTCTCCACCGTACCCTTGAAGATGGCGGCGTTGTGGGGCACCAGCGTCAGGGTGCGCAGACGCTGTTCCTGCTGCAGCTCCTGCACCGGCACACCGCCCAGCGTCACGCTGCCGGTATAGCCGGTGCGGCTGCCGGACAGCAGTGCCGCAATGGTGCTTTTGCCGCAGCCGCTCTCACCCACCAGCGAGACAAAGCTGCCCTGCGGAATGGTAAAGGAGACATCGTTCAGGATGGTGCGGTCCTTCTCGTAGCCAAAGGTGATATGCTCAAGCTTCAGAGTCGTATTCTCTCCGGGCACGCGGTCGCCATCGGCAGGCTCTTCCGCTGCCAGAAGCTTGAAGATCTTCTCTGCCGAAGCGGCACCGTTCATGGCAATGTGGAAGTAGCTGCCCAGCAGCCGCAGCGGCAGGAAAAAGTCCGCCGCCAGCAGCACGATGGTCAATGTGGCGGTCAGGGTCAGCCGGCCTGCCGCAAATGCAGCCACCGCGCTGATGATGCCAAGGCCCGCACCGCCGTAAGCCATCAGGTCCATCAGTGTCACCGAGTTCAGCTGCATGGTGAGCACCTTCATGGTGATCTTGCGGAAGCGCTCGGCCTGCGCATTCATCTGCTCGTGCTTCCAGCCGTCGGCCTGATAAATTTTCAGGGTGGTCAGGCCCTGAATGTTCTCAAGGAAGCTGTCGCCAAGGGTAGTGTATTCGCCCCAGTAGTTTGCCAGCAGCTTTTTGGCAAACTTCTGCACTGCCACAATGGACATGGGGATCAGCGGCACGCAGCACAGCAGAATGATGGCCGACCGTGCGTGCACGCCCACCAGCAGCACAAACAGGGTAACGGGTGCCAGCAGGCTGTAAAACAGCTGCGGCAGGTATTTTGCAAAGTAGGTGTCGATCTGCTCCACGCCTTCGCTGGCCAGCATCACCACCTCGCTGGTGGCCGCCGTCTCGGTGTAGTTGGGGCCAAGGCGGGCAAGCTTTGCGTAGATGCTGCTGCGCAGGGTGCGCTTGACATCCTTGGAAGCCTGATCGCTCATGGCCGATGCCAGCATGGTAAAGGCAAAGCGCATGGGCACCGTGGCAAGGCAGAGCACAAGGTTCTGCCACAGCTGTGCACTGGTCAGGCTGCCCGCAAAGGCTGCGCCCACCAGCCGGGCAATGGCCCGCACAAAGATCACGTTGCACAGCATCCCCAGCCATTGGAAAGCCACATTGGCTCCCACATAGCGCAGTGCACCGTGGTCAAAGGAAAGCAATTTTTTATTGATCACTGGGCTTTCTCCGTTTCTGCTTTTTCTGCATCACTGCCGAACAGACGCTCATATTCGCCGGTAAAGATGCGCTCCGGCAGTGCACTGGTCATGGCAAGGGCAGCGGTAAAGCGCTCTTCTTCGCTCAGCGGCTCACTGACCGGCGGGAAATGGGTCAGGATCGTTTTCAGCTCCCGATCCACCTGTTTTGCCACCCAGATGCCCCGGTCTGTCATATAGATCTTGCCGTAGTGCTCCTTTACGATCATGCCGCGCTCCATGAGCAGATTCATGATACGCACCACCGAGGGCTTGGTCACGCCAAGCTTTTCGGCAATGCTGCGGGAGCTGATATCCAGATGGGTCTGTGAGACTTCGTAGATCGCCAGCAGATAGCGCAGATGCGCCGACGTAAGTTCCATCCCGATCACTCTCTTTCGTTCTGAATTTCCGATGTTATCCAAAGCTAACTTTTTGTTTTTGAAAAAAGGGCGCGAGCCGAATGCTCAGCCCGCGCCCTTTGCGGATCATTTCAATGCTCAGTGACAGCCGCTGCAACCGCTGCAGCTGCCATTGCAGCCGCCTTCGCCGCAGCCGCTGCACCCACTGCAGCCGCCGCCATGCTTGTGGGAGTGCCATGTGATCCAGCCCACACCGCCAAACACGATGACTGCCACAATGATCGTGGGCAGATTAAAATTTGCAGCGAGGAATTCCATCATACAAAACACACCCTTTCCGTGCAAAGCGTTCTTTTAAATCTTGGAGATGTCGATTTTGACCTCGTTGTCGCCAACATACTTGTTGGGACGGACCAGCAGGTAGATGAAGGCCACCAGAACAACAGCAGCCACGATGGTGAAGAAGTTGAAGCCGACCTCACCAGTGATGATGCCGCCCAGCTGGTAAACCACCAGAGCTGCGCAGTAAGCCAGAGCACACATGTAACCAATGGCGATGGCCGTCCACTTGCCGTTGTTCATCTCGCGCTTGATGGCGCCCATAGCAGCGAAGCAGGGAGCGCACAGCAGGTTGAAGATCATGAAGGCGTAAGCCGACAGAGCGGTGTAGTCCTGCGCAACAGCAGCCCAGATCTCATCGCCGTTCTCAGACAGCTCGCCGCCGAAGTGATACAGAACACCGAAGGTACCAACCACGTTCTCCTTTGCGATCAGGCCGGAGACGGAAGCGACAGTTGCACGCCAGTTGCCGAAGCCCAGAGGTGCAAAGATCCATGCGACCTTGGTAGCGATCGCAGCCAGCACGGAGTTGTCCTGATCCTCGACCATGCCGAAGACACCGTTCTCGAAGCCGAAGCCCTGCAGGAACCACAGCACAACGGTAGCGGCCAGAATGACGGAGCCTGCGCGCTTGATGAAGGACCAGCCGCGCTCCCAGGTTGCACGGAACACGTTGCCCCATGCAGGCACATGGTATGCGGGCAGCTCCATCACGAAGGGAGCGGGATCACCTGCGAAGAGCTTGGTCTTCTTCAGGATCACGCCGGAGCAGATGATGGCAGCCATGCCAATGAAGTAAGCAGAGACAGCCACCAGAGAAGAACCGCCGAACATCGCACCTGCGATGAGGCCGATGATGGGCATCTTTGCGCCGCAGGGGATGAAGCAGGTGGTCATGATGGTCATGCGGCGGTCACGCTCGTTCTCGATGGTACGGGAAGCCATAACACCGGGCACACCGCAGCCGGTACCGACCAGCACGGGGATGAAGCTTTTACCGGACAGGCCGAACTTGCGGAAGATACGGTCCATGATGAAGGCGACACGGGACATATAGCCCACATCCTCCAGAATGGACAGCAGGAAGAACAACACCAGCATCTGGGGAACGAAGCCCAGAACTGCGCCGACACCGGCAACGATGCCGTCCATGATCAGGCCGTACAGCCAGCCTGCCACGCCGATGCTCTCCAGCAAGCCGCCCAGAGCACCCGGCACGATCTCACCGAACAGGACATCGTTGGTCCAGTCGGTGGCAAAGGTACCAATGGCCCAGCCGCCGTCTGCAATGGAGGTGCCCATGGACAGGGAGTACATCAGGAACATGACCAGTGCGAAGATGGGCAGAGCCAGAATACGGTTGGTCACGATCTGGTCAATCTTATCGGAAACGGTCAGGTGCTCCACGCGGGCCTTTTTCTTAACAGCTTTGCCCACGACGGTGTTGATATATGCATAGCGCTGGTTGGTGATGATGCTCTCAGCGTCATCGTCCATCTCAGCTTCGCAGTCCTTGATGTGCTGGTCGATGTGGTCGGTCAGGCTCTTGTCGAGCTTCAGCTCGTCCATGACCTTCTCGTCGCGCTCGAACAGCTTGACGGCATACCAGCGCAGGAAGCGGTCATCCACCTTGCCCTGAATGGACTCTTCGATGTGGGCAATGGCGTGCTCCACGCTGCCGGTGAACACATGGGGCAGCTCAGCAGCCTTGGTAGCCTTTGCAGCAGCCACAGCAGCCTTTGCAGCGGCCTCGGTGCCCTCGCCCTTCAGTGCGCTGATTTCAACAGCCTGACAGCCCAGCTCTGCGCTCAGCTTCTTCAGGTCGATCTTATCACCGTTCTTACGCACCAGATCGATCATGTTCACAGCCATGACCACCGGGATACCCAGCTCGATCAGCTGGGTGGTCAGGTACAGGTTACGCTCAATGTTGGTACCATCGATGATGTTCAGGATGGCATCGGGCTTCTCCTTGACCAGATAAGTACGGGAAACCACTTCTTCCAGCGTGTACGGAGACAGCGAGTAGATACCGGGCAGATCCTGAATGATAACATCCTTATCGCCCTTCAGCTTACCTTCCTTCTTTTCCACCGTAACGCCGGGCCAGTTGCCGACATACTGGTTGGAGCCGGTCAGATTGTTGAACAGGGTCGTTTTACCGCAGTTCGGGTTGCCGGCAAGTGCAATTTTAATGCTCATTGCTTAATCCTTCCTCCCTTTGGGATCAGACTACTTCGATCATTTCAGCATCGGCCTTGCGCACGCTCAGCTCGTAGTTGCGCACGGTCAGCTCCATGGGGTCACCCAGAGGTGCCACCTTGCGGACATAGATCTCGACACCCTTGGTGATGCCCATGTCCATGATGCGGCGCTTGACCGGGCCTTCACCGTGCAGCTTTGCCACAGTAGCAGTCTCGCCGACCTTTACGTCTTTCAGAGTTTTCATCCTTAACCATCCTCCTCTGCTTGTCTTTATAGAGAGACTATTCCAGTTTCGGAGCAGCTCCCAAACAGCGCCTGGGCACTGTTCAGCCAATCATGATACGGTTTGCCATGGTCTTGTCCAGCGCGATGCGGCTCTCCTTGACCTGAATGATCAGGTTGCCTGCGATCTCGTTGACGACCGTTACCTCACTGTCCACCACAAAACCCAGCTCAGCCAGATGCAGCCGGATCTCGTCCTTGCCGGTGATCTTTTTGATGGTGACGGTCTCCCCTGCTTTTGCCATTGTCAAAGGCATCATATTTCCGCTTCCCTTCCTGTTTGAATCTGGGATATCGCTGCGGTTAGTCAGCCGCAACTACCAGCGTGGATAGTTTACGCTTACTAACCTTTTATGTCAATAGTTTTTTCATAATTAAAAGTTAGTTCGTATGAACAAACAATTTTTCTGCCCGATTTTTTCCGTTTTTTCACCACAATCAACAATAACTAACTCAAATTATTGAGTCAAAGTTAGCTATTGTTTACATTTTCTTGTTCTTTTTTGGCGGCATCTTGTAAACTATCACAAAGCTTTTTCTCTGCTGTGCTGTGCTCTTTTGCTGCAAATGACACAGCCGCGCGGTACAGTGGTCAGTCTGCACCGCGCGGCCGCGTGTCAAAAGGAGGATTTCTTTCCTGCCAGTGCGTGGACACCAGCAGGTGCCAGGATAAAAAGAGAGTATTTGAAAAGAAAATGACAAATTTTAAGCCGCCACGGCAAGGCGGAGAATCGGTGTTCCGCTGTGGAACAGCCGCAGATAGACTGCTGTGCACTTGCTCAGCTGGTCAAAGTGCTTCTGCGCTGCATCCGGGTCGCCGTAGGACTTCCAGCAGCCGCAGCAGGTAAAGTTCTTGCCGCGGTTCTCGATAAAGCCCACAACATCCCCCAGCGGATAGCCAAGGAACACCCCGATCTCATGCGGAAATTCTGCCGAACAGCATAGCTTGCGGGAAAGCTGAGTGAGCATATTGCCCACATCCGGTGCTTCGCCCGCTTCCGGCAGGCGGTAGCCCTCCTGCCGCAGAAAGCTCTGCACCTTTTCATCTGCCAGCACGGCAGCCAGCTTGCTTTCGCGGTAGACATACACAAGATACCGGTGGTTGAGCACGCAGCCCTTGAGCACCCGCACACGCAGGCCCTTGGGCTGAAGCTGGGCATTCCAGTTTTTCACCCGGCGTGCAAGGTCGGCGCAGTCGCGGGTCTCATAGCGGAACAGGCCTGCCGGTTTCAGGCTTGCCAGCACCGGGGCACACTGTTCAATCATGACCGTTTCAAAATTGCGCTCCATGTCTGTGCCCTCCCGCCTTGTTTCTCCGGGCTATTATTCCCCGGCTGTGCCGTGTTTATAAGTTAGTTTTTCCTAACCCTGATTCCAAAAAAGAAGCGGCTTTGCGCGGAGCATTCAATGCTTCGGCCTGCTGATCTGTTTCTTGTGGTTAGTTATTTCTAACGTGACTGTATCTTACCACAGCGGTGGGCCGTTGTCAACACTTTTCTTGAAAAAAGTTATTCGCAGCAAACCTCGTTTTTCTCCACCTCGCTTTTTGTGCGTTCTACCGTTTTGGCGCAGGCTGTGATATAATGAAAAAAATTTATATTCTCTTAAAGGAGCACGTATCCATGCCACAGAGCATCACACCGGAAAGCCTGATCTCAATCCTCGCCGCCGCACTGGCACAGCAGCCCACAAAGCCGCTGGTGCTGGCGCTGGATGGCCGCTGCGGCAGCGGCAAGACCACCCTTGCAAATACGCTGGCCCGGCAGTTCCCGGCCAGCATCACCCTGCACACCGATGATTTTTACCTGCCGCCTGCACAGCGCATCCGCGGCTGGGAGAAAACGCCCTGCGCCAATATGGACCTTGCCCGCCTGCGGGACGAAGCCCTGCGCCCAGCCTACGAGGGCCAGCCGGTGCAGTACCGTGCCTATTCCTGCCGCGAGGGTGCGTACCTGCCCGCGCGGGAGCTGGCCGCGCAGCCGCTGGTGATTTTGGAAGGCAGCTACAGCCACCACCCGCTGCTGACCGGCTGCGAAACGCTGCGGGTGTTCCTGACCTGCGCAAAAGAAGAGCAGACCCGCCGCCTGCAGGCGCGGGAGGGGGAGCGATATGCCAATTTTGCCGCCCGGTGGGTGCCGCTGGAGGAGGGCTATTTTGCGCAGTACCACATTGCGGAGACGGCGGATTTTGTGGTAGACACCACCCAAAGCGGGACGATTTGAAATGGCTTCCGCTTCGCTCTAGCCATTATCAGCGGAAGAATTATTTTTATTTGTAGTTCCGAAACGCCTGCGGGCGTTTCGGAACTACTTTTTCACGGGGAGGGGGCTCCCTTTTTGCGCACCTTGCCCAAAAAGGCGGGAAATATTTTTCTCTCCCTGCGTGAATTGGGGTTCTTTTGCATCGAATCGCGCTTGCAGGGGGCGGGCGGCGTCTGATATACTTATGGTATGGAAGAAAGCAACACCACGCTACAACAAAGAACGGAGGTAGATTTATGAAAAAACCGGCAAGACTGACCGCTCTTTTGCTCACCGGTGCGCTGCTGCTGGTGCTGACCGCCTGCGGGGCTGTGACCGAGACCGAGCAGCAGGCAAAGCAGCGGCTGCTGGGCGAGATCAACAGCTACCGCGCAAGCATCCAACTTGCGCCGCTGGTGGAAGTAAAACAGCTCTCTGATGCCGAGCAGGTTTGGGCAGAGCAGTTCCGCGCCGCCGGTAAGACTGAGTTGCCAGAAAGCGAAACAGGTGAAGTCTTTGATCGTTGGTATAGCATGACCAATGGTTGGAGTTCATATGATGATTTCGGCTGGGGTTTGGATAGAAGAGAGGATGGGAAATTCGACATTCTGTCTGCCAAGGTTCCAGCCAACACCCCGGAGGGCAAGGCAGAGCTGTTGAAAGAATTGAGAGACTCTGGTACCTTTGATTATGATGGTTGCAAGCACGTCGGCATTGCCGTTGTGACAATTGACAGACAGATGTACTGGACCTGCACCGTGTTCTACAACTGATCTCCCCCCTCCCCGCATAGAACAGCACCCCTTGAACTGAACAAAGCCGGACAGCTTGCGGGCTGTCCGGCTTTTGGTTTGGCCTGATCTACAGGCTGTTACTTATTCTTGTACATATCCTGATAGTAGTTCTGGTAATCACCGCTGGTGACGTGGTCCATCCACTCCTGATGGTTCAGGTACCAGTCAATGGTCAGCACGATGCCCTTTTCAAAGGGGGTCTCGGGGTACCAGCCCAGATCGTTCTTGATCTTGGTGGGGTCGATGCCGTAGCGGCGGTCGTGGCCCAGACGGTCGGCCACATGCTTGATGAGGTCCTCGCTGATGCCCTCGTCCTGCAGACGGTCATGCAGCTGGTTGATGATGGTCTTGACGATGAAGATGTTGGGGCGCTCGTTGTGGCCGCCCACGTTGTACACCTCGCCGACCTTGCCGCCGTTGGCTACCATGTCGATGGCCTTGCAGTGATCTTCCACATACAGCCAGTCGCGGATCTGCATACCGTCGCCGTAGACGGGCAGCTGCTTGTGGTGCTTGACGTTGTTGATCATCAGGGGGATCAGCTTCTCCGGAAACTGGTAGGGGCCGTAGTTGTTGGAGCAGCGGGTGATGTTCACCGGCATGCCGTAGGTATCGTGGAATGCCATAACGAACATATCGGCGCTTGCCTTGGAGGAAGAATAGGGGCTGTGGGGGCACAGGGGGGTGGTCTCCATAAAGAAGCCGTCCGCACCCAGTGCGCCGTACACCTCATCGGTGGACACCTGCAGGTACTTCTTGCCCTCTTTCCAGGTCTTGGCATCGGCATCATACCATGCTTCCTTGGCGCGCTGCAGCAGGTTGACGGTGCCCATCACGTTGCTCTGCACAAAGATCTCGGGGTTCTTGATGGAGCGGTCCACGTGGCTCTCGGCGGCAAAGTTGATAACGTAATCGAAATCGTACTTCTGGAACAGGCCTTCCACCAGCTCCTTGTCGCAGATATCGCCCTGCACGAACACATGGCGGGGGTCGCCCTCCACATCCTTCAGGTTTTCCAGATTGCCGGCGTAGGTCAGCTTATCCAGATTGACCAGCAGGATCTCCGGGTATTTCTTGAGCATATAATGCACAAAGTTGGAGCCAATAAAACCGGCGCAGCCGGTGATCAGATAGGTTTTCATAGGTTCAATTTCCTCTTTTCAATCTTTCATCCCATTGTCGCCGTCCCAGTGGGCGAAGAAGCAGGCCAGAGCGTCCCTCCAGTCGCGCACATCGTTGCCCACGGTGCAGCGCAGCATCCGGTTGTCCAGTGCGCTCCACTTGGGGCGGTCGGCGCTTTCCGGGTGCTTTGCCTTGTATTCCTCGCTGGTGCAGGGTGCCACGGTGGCATCCACGCCGGACAGGCGGATGATCTCGGACGCAAAATCGTACCACGAGCAGATGCCCTCGCCGGTGCAGTGGTACAGGCCGTACTCGTGGGTCACGCACAGCTGCAGGATCTCGTGGGCCAGATCCACCGCGTTGGTGGGGTTGCCGCACTGGTCATTGACCACTTCCAGCTTGCCAAACTTCTTGCCTGCGTTCACGATGGTCTTGACGAAGTTTTTGCCGTAGTAGCTGTAGAGCCACGCGGTGCGCACGATGAAGTGACGGTGGCAGAACTGCTCCACATACTTTTCGCCCATGAGCTTGGTAGAGCCATAGGCGCTGATGGGGCCGGGAATGGTGGCTTCGTCCTGTGCAACGCCGCCGTTTTCACGGCCGGAGAACACATAATCGGTGGAGACGTGTACCAGTCGTGCACCGGTCTTTTCCGCTGCCTGTGCCAGATTGCGGGGGCCGAGGGCGTTTGCCTTGAAGGCGGCATCATGGTTCACTTCGCAGCCGTCCACATTGGTGTAGGCAGCGCAGTTGATGATGACATCCGGGCGGTTGCGGCGGATGAACTCGTCCACCATTTTGTAGTTGGAGATATCCAGATCCGGCAGGTCCACGGCGATCACCGTGGCATTGAGCAGCTTTTCGGGGATGGGGCCGATCTCGCTGCGGCCTTCGCGCAGCTGCTTGAGGATCTCGGTGCCCAGCTGACCCTTGCAGCCGGTAACAATGATTTTCATATGGGTATGCCTCTCTTTTGCTTAATAGCGCAGCTTGCCGTCTGCAACGTTCTTCAGGTGCTGGCCGTAAGGACTCTTGCCGTAGCGCTCAGCGCTTTCCAGCAGGGTGTCGCGGTCGATCCAGCCGTACTTGAAGGCGATCTCTTCCGGCGCACTGATCTTGATGCCCTGACGCTTCTCGATCATGCGCACAAAGTCGGCTGCTTCCACCAGACTGTCCATGGTGCCGGTGTCCAGCCATGCAAAACCGCGGCCCAGCAGCTGAACATCCAGCTCGTCCTTCTTCAGATACATGTCGTTCAGGGTGGTGATCTCCAGCTCGCCGCGGGCAGAGGGCTTGACCTGTTTTGCCATCTTCACGACCTCTTTGTTATAGAAGTACAGGCCGGTGATGGCGTAGTTGGACTTGGGGTGCTGAGGCTTTTCCTCCACGCTGAGCACCTTGCCGTCCTTGTCGAACTCCACGATGCCAAAGCGCTCCGGGTCCTGCACATAGTAGCCGAACACGGTGCAGCGGCCTTTGTTTTCCGCATTGGCGGCGGCGGTCTTGAGGATCTTGGAGAAGCCGTTGCCGTAGAAGATGTTATCGCCCAGGATCATGGCGCAGCAGTCGTCGCCAATGAACTCTTCGCCCAGAATGAAGGCCTGTGCCAGACCGTCCGGAGAGGGCTGAACTTTATACTGCAGATGGATGCCGTACTGGCTGCCATCACCCAACAGCGCCTCAAAGCGAGGCGTATCGGTCGGGGTGGAGATGATCAGGATGTCCTGAATGCCTGCCAGCATCAGCGTGGACAGGGGGTAATAGATCATCGGCTTGTCGTAGACCGGCAGCAGCTGCTTGCTGGTGACCATGGTCAGCGGGTAAAGCCGGGTGCCGGCACCGCCGGCAAGAATGATACCTTTCATATTTGTGCACTCCTTTAAAATAGATTGAAAAGTTGTGCAGCTGTACGCCGCCCAGACGGGAGACCGCCCGGATGACGTATGGATTCAAAGCGGAGCTGCGTCCGCTGTAAACAAATTCAGGAGCCGCTCCCCCCTGCCCAAAATGGCAAAATGGGAATAGCAGTTCACTTTATTTTACTATCAAATCACACAAAAAGCAAGAAAGAACGGCTTTCCCGAAAAATTTTCCGGAAAAGCCGTTCTGAAACTCCTTCAATCTCGCATTTGTTCCGCCCAAAAGGCCCCCTCTCCGAGGGGGCTGGCAATGCCGCAGGCATTGACTGGGGGAGTTACCACGCAAAGCCCCACTTGGAGAAATAGCGCAGCAGGCTGCGCAGCTGCCACAAAAAGGGCTTCAGACTGCGGTGCGCGGCGCGGTGCCATGCATGGATGGCCGTATACTGGGGCACCAGATACGCTTTGCCCCGGGTGCGCATCTTCTGGGTGAGGTCGGCATCCTCCACGTACATGAAGTAGTCCTCGTCAAAGCCGCCCACAGCCTTGAACACCGCAGTATCCACGGCCGAGAAGCTGCCGGTGCAGAACTCGATCTCGGTGGGTTTTGTCAGGTCTTTGTCCGCCATGAGATAGCGCTCGTTGTACTTTGCCCAGAATTTCAGGCAGGGCAGCTGGCGGTACACCATGGCCCGCACACTGCACCGGCGCAGCGGCAGGCGCTGGGGCCGCCCGTCCGGGAAGGTGAGTGCGGGCCGCGCCATCACCACGCCGGGGTGCTGTGCCATCCAGTCCGCAAGGTCACTCAGCGTATCCGCAGTGAGCTGGATATCCGGGTTCAGGATAAAGTGCACCCGGCTTTGCAGCAGGCTGAGCACCGTGTTGTGGCCGGTGCCAAAGCCGCCGTTCTCTGTGCGGCAGAGCACCTCCACCTTCTGGTCCTCGCGGATGTGCAGGGTGCCGTCCTTCGCGGCCTTGGCAAGGCACTGGCCGCTGCCGTCCGGGCTGGCGTTGTCCACCAGATACAGCGTCAGCGGGTGGCGGCGGGTGCAGTCCAGCACGGTCTGTGCCGCCCTGAGCGCTTCATCTGCGCCGTTATAAACTACAATACAAGCAGAAAGTTCCATGTCGTTCACTCCAGCGGTTTGATGTCAAAGCTGAAGTCCTCTTTCATCAGGTCAAAGTTCGGGTTCATGCAGGGGTCGCCTGCGGCCAGCTGCTTTGCCCACCGCTTCTGGAAGCGCTCCACCTCCGAGATGAAGCGCTTGCGCTTGACCGGGTTTTCGTCCAGACCACGGCTCTTGCTCTCGTAGTGGTACAGCTGTGCAAACGGGGTGAACACGTTGGTATAGCCCGCTTCACGCACGCGCACGCAGAAGTCCACGTCGTTGAAGGCCACAGCAAAGCTCTCGTCCAGACCGTTCACCTGCTCGTAGACGCTCCTGCGCACCATCAGGCAGGCGGCAGTGACCGCATACACATCCTGTGCATAGACCAGACGGCCCATATAACCGGGGTGGCCCACCGGGAAGTTCTTGTGCATGTGGGCCGCAAGGGTCAAAAAGCCGAAGCCGATGCCCGCGTGCTGGATGGTGTTGTCCGGATAAAGCAGCTTTGCGCCCACGCAGCCCACACGGTCCTGCTGGGCGTACATGAGCATTTCTTCGATCCAGCGCGGAGAAATGACCTCGGTATCGTTGTTGAGCAGCAGCAGGTATTCGCCGGTGGCTTCCTTTGCGCCAAAGTTGTTCAGGGCGCTGTAGTTGAAGCCGGTGCCCTGCCATGTGATCACCTTCAGGTTCTTGTGCTCCTTCTGCAGCTTTTCATAGCAGCGGAAGGTGGCAGGCTCCCTGCTGTTGTTCTCGATGACGATGATCTCAAGATCCTCATAGGTGCTCCTGCGGTAGATGGACTCCACGCAGGTGCGCAGGTCGGAAGAATGGTCGCAGCTGGGGATCAGGATGCTGACCCGGCCCGGCTTTGTGATGGTATAGTCCGTCTTATAGAAGCCCGGCGTACCCGGGATCATGGAAACTTCATCCACCGGCACACCCACACGCTCGTAGTGGGCATACAGGGCCTTGACCGCAGCTTCCAGACAGTAGGTCTTGGCCGAGATGTTGCTTGCCACACTGGTGGGGCTGGAGCGCCAGTAGTACAGCAGATGCGGGATATGCACGATCTTGTGCGCTTTTTCGGTCAGGCGCAGGTAGAGGTCATAGTCCTGACTGCCGTTGTAGGCTGCACGCTCATCGCCGCCCACAGCGGCCAGCAGCTTTGCGCTGAACACGCTCAGGTGGCAGATATAGTTGTTGGAGCGCAGATTATCCAGCATATAATCCGGCTTGAAATGGTAAACGGTCAGATGGTCGATGTCGCCCTCAAAGGTCACTTCATCCGTATACACAAAGTCTGCGCCCTGTTCGGCAATGGCCTGTGCCACGTACCACAGAGCACAGGGGTGCAGGATATCATCGTGGTCCAGCAGGGCGATGAACTCGCCCGTTGCCAGCGCAAAGCCCTGATTGGTGTTGCCCGCAATGCCCTCGTTCTTTTCCAGCTTCTGGTAGCGGATGCGGGGGTCTTCCGCAGCACGGGCTGCTACGGTCTGGCCCACCGTCTCGTCCTGACCGGCATCCACAAGGCACAGCTCCCAGTTCTGATAGGTCTGGTTCTGCACCGAGTCCAGAAGCTCCACCAGAAACTGCTGCGGCGTATTGTACAGCGGCACCACGATGCTGATGCGCGGCGCGGCGGGCTGGTCGGCCGCCTGCCTTACCAGCAGCTCTGCGCTGGCAAAGCGGTCGGCGCGCATGGTCCTGCCCGGGAACAGCTTTGCATATTCCTTTTTTGCCTTTGCCTGCGCACGCACGCCGGAAATGCCCACCCGGCGCAGCTGGCCCAGAAAGACGAACGGCGGGAAGGTGTGTGCCAGCTGACGGCCCTTGCTGACAAAGTAGCGCAGCGGCCAGCTCATCTTCCAGAAAGTAGAGCTGGTCACATTGTTCAGTGTCTTTTCCAGATCCTGCTCATGGCTGCGGCTCAGCGAAAGATCACTGCGCAGGCGTTCCAGCTGAGCCGTCAGCTCTTCGCCGGTGCGCTCGGCCTGCTGCATCCGCTCTCGCAGATCGTCCAGCGTCATCTCGTAGCCTGCCAGCAGCTGCTGTGCATCCTGCACAGCGGCGCTGCGGCAGAACAGCGCGGTCTGCTGGGCTTTGCCGCGGTTCTTCCACTCAAAATCCCGGTACAGGCCCTGTGCGGCCAACTGCTTTGCACAGTCAGCCATGGCCGATGCATCGGTGCATACCAGCAGCACCTGTGCACACTGCAGTGCGGGCAGGTCCACCCATTCCGGATCCTCCACCACCAGCAGGGCAGCGGTGCCTTGCTCTGCGTTCTCTGGCAGCAGCTGTGCGCCGGCCTTTTCCAGTGCTTCGGCCAGTGCGCCGCTGCCGCCCAGCACCTGAATGCTGGCAGGAGTCAGCTCCCGCACGATGCGCTGCGCCAGTGCACGGCAGCGCTCGGCCTGTCGTTTGGTTTCTTTTTCCTGATCCATTCCGATCTCCGCTCCTATGGAACTTTTTTATCTTAAAATGATCTCTCAAAAAATCACACGATTTATAGTATACCAAATCCGGCATGATTTGAGAAGGTTTTGCGCGCATTTCTTTGCAGTTTTCCACTGCTTACCAGTGGAACAGGCTGTGCAGCCAGCCAAAGAACCCACCGCCGGAGCTGCCGGAAGTGGAAATGCTCACACCCGTGTAGTAGTGGCTCAGGATCTCCCGGTAGCCCATGCCCTGCTCCTGTGCGTAACCCACAGCACCGCACTGGCTCATGCCCACGCCATGGCCAAAGCCGTAATAGGTCATGCAGGGAGTGCCGCTTTCGTCCGCGCCAAAGTCGAAGCAGTAGCGGGAGGAAACGAACTGGCCGATATAGCGGTAGCTGCGGCCATTGGAAACAAAGGTGTTGTACTGCACAAAGCCGCCCAGATCCTTGTGGGTGGTGTCGGCGCTGACGTAGGGCTCGCCGGTGCGGCTGTCGTTATACTCTTTATAGGTATAGTCTTTTCCGATGACCCGGCGCAGCTTGTTGTGGTACTGCTGCTCATAGGGGCTCTCCACGCTCTGCAGATACGGCACATCGGTGCCCCATGCGTCCCGGCTGGAGCAGGTGCCGTACACGCCGGTCTGGGTGTTATAGCCCGCACTGGCCGACCACACGGCATCGCAGACGCTGCCGTTGTAGGTGAGCACCTCGTTCTTCACCGGTTCCACCGCCCTGCGGATGGCTTCCCGTGCCGAGGATGGGATCTGATCCACCGGAGTGTAGATGAGCGCATTGGCAGAGGAGCCGTACTGCTTGTGGTATTCCAGATAGGAATGGATGGCCACCGCCTGTGCCTTCCACGCCTGCTGGGCGGCGCTGGCGCTGACATAGCTGCCAATGGAGCCAAGCTCCGTGTAGGTAATGCCCACAAGGCAGTCCACAAGGTTCAGCGTGACATTGCGCTGCAGGCCTTTTCCCTTGATGTTGAGGTAAGGCATGGTGATGGTATCACTGGTGCCAAAGAGCCATGCAAGGCAGTTTTCCTCCTCGGCAGGGATCAGGGTCGTGTCCGCGCCACCCATAGTGGTGGCTGCCGAAGCCGCCGGGGCCAGCACGCAAACGCACAGCGCTGCTGCCAGCACAAACGCCGCCGCGCGGCGCGCAAACCGATGCAGATGTTTCAAAAGTGATCTCCTCCTGTTTTTTGCAGATTTCTGACTGTGTTTTTTACAGTGTAACACAGCCTGCGCCTGCGGGCAAGGACTGGACTTTCGTTTTTTGCTTCCGGACAAAAAGAAACCGGAGAGCCTTTCCCGTTCGGGCAGCTCTCCGGTCTGATTTATAAGGTCTCCGGCCGACGACGCATGGCATCGTCGATCTCGTTCTCGATCTCCCGCAGGCAGTCCAGCAGCACCGGATTGAACGCCCCGGCCTCGCCGGTGCAAAGCATCTGCACTGCAGCCGCGCAGGGTACCGGCGACTGGCTTCCGCTGCCAGTGGTCAGCGTTTCGTAGGCATCCGCAAGGCCGACCACCTGTGCCGCAATGGGGATCTGTTCGCCAACCAGCTGGTCCGGGTAGCCGCTGCCGTCGTACCGCTCGTGGTGCCAGCGGCAGATCTGATAGGCTACCCGCACAAAATCTTCGTCGCGGTAGGCATCCAGCTCTTCCAGCATCCGTGCACCCAGCAGGGTATGCTGGCGCATGGTTTCTTCATCCTCCGGCGTGCGCGGCTCCGGGCTGTTCAGGACCTGCTCCCCGATCTCCATTTTGCCAATGTCGTGCAGCACCGAGGCCATGCTGATGGTACGGCGCATCTCCTGCGTCAGGGGGTAAGTCTCGGTCTTTTGCACCAGATGGTCCAGCAGCATTCCGGTCAGGGTGCTGATGTGCTGCACATGGGTGCGGCTCTCGCCGTTGCGGCGCTCCACCACCCGGCTCAGAATGCCGATCATCATTTGGCTGCGCTTTTCCTTTTGCGACACCTGATCCGCCACCATGGCGCTCAGGCGGCGCTGCTTTGCATACATGCGGATGGTGTTGGTAATGCGCTGATACACCACCCTTGCATCAAAGGGGCGGCTGATATAATCGGACGCACCCAGATCAAAGGCGCGGCGCACCGTGTCCACATTGTCCTCGCTGGAGATCATGATGACCGGGATCTCTTCCAGCATTCCGCGCTGGCTCATGGCTTCCAGCACGGTAAAGCCGTCAATGCCGGTCATGTGGATATCCAGCAGCACAACGGAGATGCCGGTGGGGTTCTGTTCCAGCAGGCGCAGGCAGTCCTCGCCGGAAGCCGCTTCGGCAGTGTCGAACTGGCTGTTCAGCATCTGGCTGAGCAGCATCCGGTTCATGGCCGAGTCGTCCACGATGAGCACACTCTGGCGGCTGTGGGTGGGCTGCAGGGCGTGCGGCTCCGGCTGACGCTCGGTGATCACGGTGTTTTTCTGGATGCGTGCATAGTGCATCAGCCGTTCCGCGTGCTGCACCGCATCGTCCACATTTTCGTCGTCGATCCACACGCCTCCAATGCTGGCCGACATGCGGATGCGGGAGTAGCCCGGCACGTTGGCCGCCTGCAGCTGCAGACGGATCTGTTCCAGACGCGGGCTGAGCTGTTCCTGCCGGATGTCCGGCAGCAGCAAAAGCAGCCTGCCGCCGTCGTAGCGGATCAGGCGGTCTTTTTCCGAAAGGCCGCGCCGGATGGTGCTTACCGCCGTTTCCAGCACGCTGTTGCCCGCACCGGAGCCGTAAACATCGTTGGAGAACTTCAGATCGTCCATATCCAGCATCGCCACACCGGCGGTAATGCTGCGGTAGCGGTAGTTCTCATCATAATAGGTGCGGTTGTAGGCACCGGTCAGCGGGTCGCGGTAGCGCTTTTCCCGCTCATCGGTAATACTGTTGAGCAGCCGCTCACCGCTTTCCGGGTCCAACAGAACGCTGCGGTCGATCTTGCGGGTCAGCTCCAGCACACAGAGTTGGCCATCCACCTGCACACAGCTGGCCGTGATTTCGTACAGCTCCTGCCCAAAGTATTCCAGCCTTGTTTTCCGGGTGTTCTTTTCCAGCGCCTGCCTTGCCACGCAGTTTTCACACGGACGGCTGCGCCGCCACTGGGCATAGCAGGGCGCGCTGCCCTTTTTGCCGCCCTGCACCTCGTCCGCCTTCATCAGGCGCACCGTCATGAACACCTTGCGGAGCTGGCGCATTTCCTCTTCCATCTGCTGGCGTGTTCTGTTTTTTCTGCTCATCATCGCATATCTCCCGCTGCAAAGCCGCGCGTTTTGGGCCGCACGGCATTCTTTCACAAGTAACATTATACTATTTTTTACCAGAATACGTCAATCTTCAACCCTTGTAGCCTGCGGTACGGAATGTGTCGTTTTGATCCTGTAAAATCAACGCAAGCTCTTTATTTTTTGTCAAATTTCCTCATCAGGCACCGTACTGTGCCGCACAAAGCGACGCAAATTGGGGAGTGCAGTTTTCCGGCCGTCTGCTGCCCGCTCTGCCCGGGAACGGTCCACGTGTTTTCGCCGGAAACTCAGTCTTGATTTTGTGCGCAGAATCCGCTATAATAGTAACGTTCTTTTGAATTGCATATCAGCCGGTGTGTCGGAATGGCAGACGAGGGGGACTCAAAATCCGCTTCGTGATTTTTCTTGTCTGTACGAGAAATTCACGAGTGTGCGTTGAATTTTGAAGGTTTGTCGAAGCAGGATTTCTTACATCCCTCCTGAACATCCCTCCAATCTTCAGAAACCGGTACGAATGTCTCAAAATTGAATATCAGCCGATGTGGCGGAATGGCAGACGCAAACGACTCAAAATCGTTCGGGAAACCATGTGGGTTCGAGTCCCACCATCGGCACTTCATCATAAAACAGCTTAGGATCGAAAGATTTTAGGCTGTTTTTCTTTTTTGCCCATTTTTTATACTTTGGCGTTTTCTGGGAAGATATTGACGATTGCATTCGCCGAAGATACCTTACTGGAGAAATCCAGATGTGTATAAATGTTGCTTGTCGTGCTGATGTCGCTGTGCCCCAGCCACTCCTGAATCTCCTTCAGGCTCACGCCATTGGCATAGAGCAGACTGGCGCAGCTATGGCGCAGATCGTGAAAGCGGATACGCTTCATCTGGTGTGCGATCAGAAAATCCGGGAAATGTTGGCTCAGGAAATCGGGCCGAATCCGTTTTCCCATCGGGTCTACATAGATATAGTCAAGATAATCGGTGCAATAGCTTTTGCCGCAGACCTTCCGATTCTGCTCCTGCTCCTTTTTCATTTTATTGAGCATCTGCTCACAGGCAGGGATTAGGGGAAGTGTCCGGCAGCTCGACTTTGTTTTTGTCTTATCTCGTGCGATTTCTGTTAGCGTTCCGTTGACCTTTGCGGTCACAACCGTATGCTGAATGCTGATTTTCTTGTTTTCAAAGTCAATGGCATCCCATTTCAAGCCAACAACTTCACTGCGCCGCAGGCCGTAGAATGCAGCCATGATAACGCCAAACTCCGAAGGGTCACCTTGAATCGCTTTGAAAAGCTGCTCCAGTTCTTCACCGCTGTAAATCTCCGACTTGAACTTTTCCTTACGAGGACGTTCAACGCGATCTGCCGGGTTGGAACGGATCATGCCGATTTGAAAAGCGTACTGCAAGCATTTGCGGATGTTGGCGTGATAGTGAATGACGGTGTTTGCCGTAAGGCCACGATCCAACTCATGCTGGTAGAAGTCTTGGATGTATTTGGGATGCTGTTCCATATCCTGCAATGTATAGTGGAGCGGTTCAAAATATGGGACGATCTTGTGAACGATTGCTCTTTCATAGCTGGTATAGGTTGTGATTTCCACTCGTGACTTCATCATTTTCAACCAGTCCGTGATGAAGTCGGTGAAAAGTACCGGGGAGTTATCAAGGCAGGGGTCAACTTCTTTGATGGGGCTGACCTTCAGCCAATTATTGTCAACGGCATATTGTAGGGCATCGGTCAACTCCTTGTGCCAATCCAGAAGCTGCTGTACACTGGCCTCCTCCTGCTGACGCTCATAGCGGAAGAACGTTTCCAGATCGCGCGGAGAGAGTGCTTTCAAAGACAGCCGCTTCTTTTCAAAGTATGGGACAACTACTCTTCCTAGATCATAAGCATATCTGCCATAGGTTTCGGGCGGAAGGTTCATCACGCTTTCCCGAAGCCAGCGGTTCAGATATTCCGATACCGGCAGGTCGGAAACCTGCTGCATCGTTTCAGGGTTAAACTCTTTTTGTGTTTTACGCAACAGAGATTCAGCTCTTTTTTTGTTTCCTTTAACAGGAAGTCCTGTGCTGATGGATTTGGTTCTGCGCTTTCCATCTGTGTCTTTCCAGCTCAGAATCATCTGATACATACCGTTTTGTTCTCTTAAATGTCCGGCCACATTTGTCATAGTTATGCTCCTTTCTGTTCGCAGCCAAACGTCCTTTGCTTAGGCATCATAAGTTTAGAAGATTCTGGAGTGTTTTGCAAGGATGGCACAAGGGAGTTTGAAAGGTGCATCCCTCCAAGTTGCCGATCCTGATCGAGCAGGTACTCTACCACGCAGAGTTTTGGTATCTTATAGCTGCGTCCTACACGCGCCGAGTGGATCTTATTCTGCTTGACCAACAGATACGCATTCTTCCGGCAGATGCCAAGCATTTCCTGAAGATGCTCCACCGTCACCACATCCGGGTAGTCCTTGAACATCGTCAGATACCTCTCCGTCTTTCGGTCAGGCTCTTCCTGAATCAAAGTGCAGGCTGCGATCTCGCTCATTCCTGTCCTCTCTTTCTAGTTCAATATGTCGATTATTCAGCAGAAAATACTATATGTAAAGTGTGATGGTCTTTTTCGGGGACCATCTCACTTGCCAAAGGAGATATTTGAGCTTAGAACTTCATCGGCAGTGCGTCTTTCCTGCACTTGCCGTTGTAGGTGGTGTAGATGGGGTAAACGTACCGCCGCCAGCCCGGAAGCTTGGCGGGGTTATCCCGGCTGACACGGTAGAGCTCCATGGGATGGACGCCGCTCAGCGCACGGACAAGCCGCTCCTCGCTGTACTGCCCATGATACAGCTGCACAAAGTACATCACGCCCCGCAGGACAGCCGCCCGGAAGGAATCCGGTTTGCCCTCCCACGCTTCCACGATGTGCCGCAGAGCTTCGCAGTAGATCTCTTCGCCCAGCTGGTCGTACAGCTTCAGCGCCGTGCCCACGCAGCCGATGCGGTAGTCGCTCAGCTGCATACTGTCGTAGTTGAGGGAAAGCCCCGCCCGGTTAGTGGCTGCGACAAACGCCTTGGAAGGCGCATCGCCGCCCACCACCTTGGCGCGCAGCTTGATGCCCGCCGACAGGGGTGCGGCGTGACCGTTCTGCTCGGCAAAGAGCAGGGCTTCCTGCTCCATCGTCAGACCGGTGTAGACCTTGCAGAGGATCGGGCGGTCCTCGCCGCCGTTGAGGAGGATGCAGCCCTCGATGGTGTGCTGCCCATCCATTACATAGTACCTGCCGTTGCGGAAGCTGACCTTCGGCTCGTTAACGATGTACTCGTTGAAGTCCCTTGCAATCAGCTCCACCCTCTTGCGCTCTACGCCCCGCTGGTAGATCTCGCGGGGATAGATCAGTTTGCTGCTGTGGATGACCGAAAGCTGGTACGGCGGGTTGATACCAATGAAAGTATTGTTGTCGTTCAGGCGCATCGCATTTCCTCCTTGATTCTCCAAATGTACTTCTCGGCTTCCTCTAAGATCTCAGTCACCTGCTGCTTCCGCTTCGGGCTGGTGAGCAGGCTGGGATTGAAGGTGAAGCTATATTCGAGCCGCTGGATCATGGCATGAACCGCGGATTGCAGTTCGGTGTACAGCATCATTTCCTCGATGCTTCCGGCGTTCTCAAAGGACGACCGGATGGGCGTATAGGGGTAGACAGGCGGTTTGCCATCCACCACCTCAGGCGGCGCATAAACCGCCGTAGAGCGCCGGATAGGCTCTATCTGCTGGATGCTGCCCATAGGGTTCAGCGCAAGGCTGATGCGAACCGCATCATCCACCCGGCGCATCTCCTCTGGGGTCAGATGCCCCAGATACTTCAGTGCCCGGCTTTTGTCGATGGTGAAGATCTGCTCTGCCTGCACAACGGACGGCATATTCAACCCTGCGTTTTCCAACAGGCAGTGGGTCGGCTGGTTTACTTTCTTTTCCGCCTTGCTTGTCATGGTCGCAACGATCAGGGTCGGAGAGTGATAATTGCCCACGTCATTCTGAAGAATGACCGCCGGGCGGTCACCGTGCTGTTCCGAGCCGGTGCTCGCCCCGAAATGGGTGAAGAAGATGTCTCCGCGTTGGAATTTCCAGTTTTGCTGCAAAATTGTACCTCCATGTTGTTATGTGCAAAGCCCGCTGCCGGATGTTCCGCAACGAGCTTCGTTCAAGGTATGGTGGTATGGTTGGGTCAGCGGTGCATGACCACATAATCATAGCCGCGCCGCATCTGGCAGACGGTGCATGTGTCCATGCTCCGGTCTGGGCTGGGTACAAGCGCGATTTTGAAAGCCTTTGCATCCACAAAGTGCCGCAGACAGGTACCGCAGAGAGTTCGGATGGACTTGACCATCTCAGGGGTCAGCTCCATCTCCTCGTAGATCTCCTGCTCGCGCACCGTGGGGTTCAACTCGTCCATAAAAGTGTCCTCCTATGTATCAAAAGTGAATATTCGGATAAAGAATAAATAAGAGTACGTAAAAAAACGGGAACTGCCGGATGCGTGGAACGTACCCGACAGTTCCCGGATCAATATGATTAAAGGTCTCGCATATTCGCCCTCGGCTCCCTGCGAGTGGGGCATGAACATCTGGCAGCGGACTTGTACCGCTTCATTGGCATTTCAGCCACCCCGTCTGCTTTGTGACCGGGCCGCGAATTACGGAAGTATCATTATCGGAGTACCAGATGACGGAACTATTCAGTTTTCAAGGTCCCTGAGGTCGGACGTTTCGCCCTGCGGCAGGTGCCGCTTGGGAAATTGTCCTCTCACTTGGTAGCCGACGAGAAAGGTCAATTCGTAGCATTGAAATTGAAGTTTTTCAAAAATTTAGTAATTCTCTTGATTTTGATACTAATAGTGGGCCGAGATACGCCGTAGACTTTAGAAATTTCAGTGATGTCGTATCCCTCGTAAGCGTACATGGTGATGATTTCCAAATCTTCGGTTTTCAAAGTTTCGAGTGCAGTAAGCAACTGCTCGTTCTCAATCTCACCAATCCATGCAAAACGGCTTTTAGTTTCGTGGTAAGTATCTGTCACGGTAATCGCATCCTGATAGCGTAGCATCAAAGGCGACGCTTCTTCCTCAGAGCTTTCATACGCAGGAGCGGTGAATTCCTGCGTCCGCTCGATAAAGGTACGCTCCGAATTGAATTGCTGACGGTCATAATCGTACATCTTCTGGATGGCCTCTTTCGTCATTCCCGCAGCTGCGTACTCGATGCGCAACTTTTCCCAGTGTGCTTCAAACTTCTTCAACTCATAGCCTTTATTAAAAGACATCGTAAACCTCCAAATTTTCGATAAGTCGTAAAAAGTCGAAAATTTGGAAGGCTACGGATATTTCGCCGCTTGGGGCATCCATGAAAAACGGACAAACATAAAGCCTGCTCCTTTTTACGGGAGCAGGCTACCTGAAGGCTAAAAAAATAGCCGGACAACCAACTAACAGAGCGGTTCTAAAGCAGAATCACTCTATCAGCTGTTGCCCGGCTATTTGGTGCGCGTTTCATACATTGCCTTGCGGCAATGGCCCGTTGCTCGGTGACGAACAGTCCATATTCAGGGTGCAATGCACCCGATTTTTGAAATTGTGGTTTGTCTAAAAAAGTCAGCGTCTGCGGTAGGCTAAGTCAACTGTTGCTATGTTACCGCACTTGAGGCACTTTATGCTGATAGAGCCTGAACAGCTCTCGTTTTTTTGGTAGAGCTTGTGTCCGCAAACCGGACAAAACCTCCAGCCAATGCTGAATTGTGCCTGCTGTATATTGTTCAGCGGTTTACTCTTAAAAGAGCGATTATTTGACCAAGTCATATTATTCTCCAAATCGAATGACGTCCAATGGATGGCAGTGGATGGGTTTTCCGTTGATGACCTGCATCTGCTGTAATCTGATCCTGATCGCAGACCACGATACCCCGATCCGTGCAGCCATCTCCAGAATTCTTTCATAGTTCGGGTCCGATGCGGATTTGTACAGGATTCCATTTGGCAGGCACAGCGCTGCACGTTCTATTTCGGCGTTGACCAGAAATGTTGGCATCAGCAGCTCCGCTGCAAGGGTATTCGCCTGCCATTCTTCCCATGAGGGCTGTCCGTTTCGTTCCCGATAGGCAATGTGCCCACGGCACTTGACTGCTTTTCCGTAGTCGTTCGGAAACAGGTCAGCCAGTATATGGTGCGCCGCTTCATGCGCTATCGTGAAATTCCGGCATCCGGTGCAGCTGTCTGACGCAAGGGCGGAATCGATTACAACGTCCTTCGGCATGAACACCTCCACAAGCTTTGTCCCGTCCCCCAAGGTTACGGTAAAACCGCATTTCTGGAAAACAGTCAGTCCTAGAATACTTCCATCGCTGCATAGCGGCAGCATTTTCACATTCAGCCCAAGAACAGAACTTGCGAGCCGTTCAGGGTCAATGGGTTCTGGGTCATCTTTACTGATCCCGAAACGGGTATAGTACTGGTCGATATACTTACCCGCTATGTGCGAAAGATCTGCGCGGGATAAGTATCTTGCCATTACGAAGCACAGCTTTCCGGCACGGAGCAGTAGGCTTCCACGAACCACTTGCCCCGTTCAAGCCAAAGATTCCGCTTCTGACCGCAGATCAGGCAGGTGAAGCAGTGACCTTTTCCGCCTAGGCGTGATGTCCCATGTTTGACTGCCAAGACCCGATCAATTCCATAAGTGTGAGCCTTGTCATAGTTTATGGCAAGAGGGCGGATCTTACCGTCAGGAGTAAAACGAACGTCCACTTCGACGTATCTTTTCTCACGGCGAAGGTTGTAATCACCACACATCAGAATTCCTCCTTTTTGCGGATTTATCAAAACACGGCGTGCATTACTTGCGAATCATACTGCGTGCCACGAGCTGTTTTTCGTTCAACAGCGGAACGGACACTGTATGTTTTTTCCACTCATCCATAGAGCAGGTCACTGCTTTGCACAGACGGCATTTTGTCCAGCCACCGGTTTCATCAAGATCCACATCATAATTCATGGTTCCGCACATTGGACATCTTACATTTTCTTTTCTCATAGTATCACCTCGCAAAAAAACGCCAAACAAACACAATCCCATACGAAAATAACACCAAAAGGCTGTTATTTGTGGATTTGGTTTGATTATATACCCACTTTATGGAGATGTCAATTACGCATTTGTCGCCATTTTAGAGATTTCCTGTTGATTTCTTATATTTTCTATACTATAATAGAGCTACCGGATCACAAAGGAGTGTTCTTGTTATGAAAAAGAAAACCACGCTCACCAAAATGCACATAGCCCCATCCACAGTGCGCTATGATGCAGTCGCTGCGAGGGATAGCAATGAGGTTGGTCAGATTCTCGCAGGCACACGAAAAAGGAATGGCTATTCACTTGTAACTTTCTCTGAACTTCTCCGTCACTATGGCGTCGATGTCAGTGATAAAGGAATCAGCAAATGGGAAAAAGGCTATACCACTCCTAGCATCTACCAACTAGTTGCAATCTGCTACGCATTGAACATCAAGGAGGGTCCTTCCTACTTTACAAAGAACTTCCAGAAACCCGCCCTTCTAAATGACATCGGGCAAAAAAAAGTCGCTGAGTACGAAATGGACTTGATTGCATCCCGGCGCTACCAGCCAGACGCAGAAGAGCCCGCGGAAATCGACTACATAATGATGCCTGTATCAGAGTTGCCAGTATCGGCAGGTCTAGGAGCTTTTCTTGAGGGTGAAATGTTCCAGCAGATACAAGTGCCTGCCAGTAGCGTTCCGGCTGGTGCCGAGTTCGGGATATATGTTAGCGGTGATAGTATGGAGCCACGCTATCATAACGGACAGATTGTATGGGTGAAGCGCTGCGAAGAACTTGAGTGCGGGGATATCGGGATATTCGTATATGATGACTGTGGATATCTGAAAAAATACGATGAACATACCCCAGACAAATCCCAAGCAGAGTTCCTTACCGACAGCTATGGCGTGGTGCATAACCAACCGGTTTTGGTTTCTCTTAACACCAAATATTCGCCGATCCTTATATCTCCAGAGCAAAGATTCGAGGTTGTTGGAAAAGTTTTGAACTAAAAAGATGGGAGGAGTTTTTGTGGATACGATCAAGCGTGTTCAGGATTTGATGCAAGTGCGTGATATGAATCTATGTGTATTGGCAAAGAAATGCGGAATATCGTACTCCACGATTCAAACCACCGCCCGTCGGGGAGGGCAGTTAAGCGTAGAGACGATTGAAAGAATTTGTCAGGGTTTAGGAATTACATTAAAAGACTTCTTCGATTCCTCCTACCTGTAAATATAGGGGCAGCAAAAAAGCCGTTCGCCACGCTGGAAAATCTGCGTGGTGAACGGCTTTAATACTGCTTCTATTTATCCTTTGGTAATCTCCAGATAAACACTAATCTCCATGATTGTTACCATTGAAGGAATACATTTGCG
>NZ_QVGY01000013.1:0-99376 GCF_003604105.1 Faecalibacterium sp. AF10-46
GTTCGCTGGAAACGGCGCGTGAAAATAGGTAGTCGCCGACTTGAACAGAAAGCTCTGAGAGAAATCTCGGGGCTTTTTTGTTGCGCTATATATGTCAAAGGGTTGCAGAATGGGGAAAAAGTTGGTATTCTCAGAACAGAAAGGGGTGAGAATATGCGTTCGGACGGAACTCGCAAAGATTCAGCAAGGCCTTATGCAATAATAATAGCACTTTTGATATTTTGCAGAATCGTATTTTATGTGCAGACACATTACCAGCACACCTCGGCAATCAGGCCGGAGGATGATTATAAGGGCAGGATACCGCAGTTTCATAGCTGCGTGGATCGGGATGATGACGGGGTAGATGACCAGTCGGATATTCTGAATGGTGCACTGGCCTATGTGAGTACACATCCAAAATATAAAAGCCGCTATTATAAGGCCGGTTATCCTGACGATGGTTATGGCGTTTGCACCGATGTAGTTGCTTACGCGTTGAAAAATGCCGGATATGATCTGCAGGTGCTTGTGAACGCAGATATCCGGGAGCAGCCACAGGATTATATGGTAGCAGAATCGGATGCAAACATTGATTTCCGACGGGTACGAAACCTGAAGGTGTTTTTTTCACACACGGCAGCTGCCCTGACAACAGATGTCTCGGAAATTGAAGAATGGCAGGGCGGCGATATTGTGATCTTTGAAAGACATATCGGCATCGTGTCCGACCGGCGAAATAAAAACGGAGTGCCCTATATCATTCACCACAATGACCCATGGCAGACTGCCTACGAGCAGGACATTCTGGAAAAACGAACAGACATCGTCGGACATTACCGCATATCTGAATAAAAGTAGAAAAAGCGGCCCCGCCGCGTTGAGCATTCAACGTGACGGGGCCGCATATTTATTGGGTGGAGTTCCCCTTACGATACGAGCTTCCGCTTAGCCCTTGCCTGCGCAGCCGAACAGCTCGATCTTCTCCTTGCACTTGGCCTCGATGGCCTTTGCGCCGGGAGCCAGCAGCTTGCGGGGGTCGAAGCCCTTGCCCTGCTGATCCTTGCCCTCTTCGATGTACTTGCGGGTGGCCTCAGCAAACACCAGCTGGCACTCGGTGTTGATGTTGATCTTGGAAACGCCCAGGCTGATTGCCTTTGCAATCATCTCGTCGGGGATGCCGGTGCCGCCGTGCAGAACCAGAGGAATGTTATTGGTGGCCTTGTGGATGCGATCCAGAGCCTCGAAGTCCAGACCCTTCCAGTTTGCCGGGTAGACACCATGGATGTTGCCGATGCCGGCAGCCAGGAAGTCAATGCCCAGAGCGGTGATCTTTGCGCACTCCTCGGGGTCTGCGATCTCGCCGGCACCCACAACGCCGTCCTCGACGCCGCCGATGGAACCGACCTCGGCCTCAATGCTCAGGCCCTTAGCGTGTGCCAGAGCCACCAGCTCCTTGGTCTTTTCCACATTCTCCTCGATGGAGTAGTGGCTGCCATCGAACATGATGGAAGAGAAGCCGGCTTCGATGCAGGCCTTGCAGCCCTCATAGGTGCCGTGATCCAGATGCAGGGCAACGGGAACGGTGATGCCCATGGAATCGACCATTGCGCTGACCATGGCAGCGACGGTCTTGAAACCGGTCATGTACTTGCCGGCACCCTCGGAAACACCCAGAATCACAGGGCTCTTCATTTCCTCGCAGGCGGTCAGAACGGACTTGGTCCACTCCAGATTGTTGATGTTGAACTGAGGCACACCGTAGTGGCCATCACGTGCTTTGATCAGCATTTCGGTTGCATTTACCAACATTATTCATTACCTCCACAAAATCATTGGGGTCTTGCTCGTTTCATATCCGCTTTGTGCACGGTTTAACGAACCTACAGAATTAGTATACCCCAAACAGCGGCCAAAATCAATCCAAACCGGTGTTTTTCCTGTAACAATGCGGGGATTCTGTTTCTGGCAGGGTGCAGGGGGTTACTGCCAGAAGCGCGTATATTCGATAGAATACAACAAATTTCCATATAATGTGCAACAAGCGGCCGAAAGACAGAAAGCTTGATGAAGGACGGATTTTCAACACAGATCCACATTCGTCAAAATGATATTGGGCAATTTGGCAAAAGCGGACAGGATGCAGTTCAAAAAATTGTCATATTTCCGACTTGTATTCTACAAATTGTACGCAGGAAATCAAAAAAGGTCGAACCAAAAAGTGGAAAACCTTGTGGAAAGTGTGGAATTCCACAGGCAAAACAGGCTTTAAAGCTGGACTTTTGAACTTTCTCCACAGGGTTTTCAACATGTGGAAAAATAATCGCTCTTCTACGGATTGTATACCGCGTTTTTGTGGAAAACTTTTTTCTCCGGCAAAACAGAGGGATATCTACTTAGCAGCCGGGTAAAGCTGATGCAGGGCGGCAGAACATTTCTGCAAAAAAGCGGAAACGGTCTCCGGCACCACGAACAGAAAAACTTTTGCAGGACGCGGATAAAAAACGGTAATTTGCTGGCAAACAAGGTCGGCTTATGCTATACTTCAAGATGAGTTATCATCTTCAGACCATACCGGTGCGCGGCCCAGAGTGCGGCGCGCCTTTTGGAGGGTGTGCACAGCACCTTCCGGTGATACAACGGAAGGAGAAAATCATCATGGAAGAAAAGAACCAGCCGCGCCGTCCGCGCCGCAGCCCGGAAGAGCCGCAGCAGAAGAACGAGAGCCTTGTTTACGGCAAAAATCCGGTGACCGAACTGCTGAAAAGCGGTTCCGGAGTGGACACCGTGCTCATTGCCGAGGGCATGGCTCCGGCCGTGGCGGCTTACTATACCGCATTGGCAAAGGAAGCGGGTGCCACGGTGAAGCGGGTGCACCCAAACAAGCTGCGCCTGATGACCGGCACCGAGAGCCATCAGGGCGTGGCGGCATTTGCCAGCGAGATCGAATACGTGACGGTAGACGACCTGATGGCAGCAGCCAAGGCCAAGGGCGAAGCACCTTTTCTGGTGCTGAGCGATGGCATTGAAGACCCGCACAATTTGGGTGCCGTGATGCGCAGTGCTCTGCTGTGCGGTGCGCATGGCATCGTGATCCCCAAGCGCGGCGGCGCATCAGTCACTCCTACCGTCATCAAGTCCAGCGCAGGTGCCGCAGAACGCCTGCCGGTGGCTCGTGTGGCCAATATCGGCGAGACCATCCGCCGCCTGAAGGAGCAGGGCGTGTTTGTCTACTGCGCCGATATGGACGGCGTGTCCCTGCGCAGGAACAACCTGACCGGCCCCATTGCACTGGTGCTGGGCAGCGAGGGCAGCGGTGTTTCCCAGCTGGTGAAAAAGCTGTGCGACGGCGTGGTGCGGCTGGATATGGCAGCACCGGGCACCGGTGTGGACAGCTACAACGTGTCGGTGGCTGCGGGCATTATTCTGTACGAGATCCAGTCCCAACGCGCAGCACAGCAGGCATGATCCGGCATTCGGGCCGGAACCTCAATTTGAATTACAGGAGGGACAAGAATGCCGAAAGATAAAAATAATGGCCGGGAAATGACCCCGGATGAAAAGTTCCGCTCCTTTTTCAGCACCACGGCGGTGGATATCCCGGAGGAGATGACCCGGAGGGACGAAGACCAGCCGGAGGAAAAGCCGGAGAAACGGTTTGGCCTGTTTGGCCGTGGTAAGGCAAAGCAGGAGGCAGACGAAGCTGCAGAAGAGCAGCTGCAGGAAATGCCCACCGGTGAGGTGCGGCTGGGTGAGGATGCGCAGCCGGAACCGGAAGCGGATCTGGAACTGATGCTGAAGCCGGAGGCAGACCCGGAACAGGAACTGGCCCCGTGGCCTTTTCTGGAGAAGGAAGCAGAGGATGCACAGCCGGAAGCACCCGCCAAAAAGCCGGAGAAAAAATCTGCACCGCAAACGGCGGAACCCCCGGCGGCAGTGAAGCCGGAAACACCCCGGCAGAGCGCTGTCCCGGCGGCAAGACCCGCAGAGCAGCACAGCACGGCAAAGCCTCCCCGGCACCCCAAGAATGCGCCGGAGGTGCTGCTGCCGCAGGAAGAGCAGGAGCAGCAGGAGATGGCACAGCTCAAGGCGATGATCAACGGCCTGAGCGACCAGAAGCCGGAAAAGCCTGCACCGAGAGCCGAAGCAGCCCCGGCAGCAGAAACTGAACCGGCTGAGAGCAAAAAGAAACCGTCCGGTGCACCGCTGCCCGCGGCTGTGTTTGCAGCGGTAAAGGAGACGGCACCGGAGCTGCAGCCGGAACCTGTGCCGCAGCCGGAAAAGCAGCCGGTGGTCGATTTCTTTGGCAAGGCGCAGAGCGAGGACGCACCGCAGGCACCTTTGGCC
Source organism: Faecalibacterium sp. AF10-46 (assembly GCF_003604105.1). Classification (NCBI taxonomy): domain Bacteria; kingdom Bacillati; phylum Bacillota; class Clostridia; order Eubacteriales; family Oscillospiraceae; genus Faecalibacterium; species Faecalibacterium sp. AF10-46. The sequence goes on from NZ_QVGY01000013.1 coordinate 4,327, forward strand.
CCGGCAGAGGAGCCTGCCGCAAAAGAGGACACCATGAGCCTGCCGCTGCTGCTGCTGGACGGTGAAGGGCCGCAGCAGGCACCGGAGAAGGCACCCGCTGAGCCACAGCCGGAACTGAAAGCTGAGGCGGAGGACGCGGTGTCTCCGGAGGAACATGCCGAAACGGAGCTGACCGAGCCGGAGGCTACGGCGGATAAGCTGCACCGCATGAGTGCAGAGCTGACGCTGCGCTGCGTGCTGGGTGGCATTCTGGCTGTGGTGCTGCTGCATTTTTGTTTGGTGTCGGATGGGCTGCTGCCCGCCATGGCGGCGCTGGACCCGGATGCTGCCCCGGCGGCATTCTATGGTGCAAACCTGCTGTTGCTGGCAGCAAGCCTGTGCGTTGGCTTCCCGGTGCTGCGCGACGGCCTAAACGGCCTGCGCGGACGGCCTTCTTCCGAGACGATGCCGGCGCTGGCCGCAGTGGCAGCGCTGGTGCAGGCGGTCACAGCCATGCTGAACGCAAATGTTTACCGCGGCACCACCGGCATCTCGCTGCTCAGCGGCATGGCCGCGCTGGGGCTGTTCCTTGCGCTGCTGGGCAGCCGGGTGATGCTGGCTGCTGTCAAGGGCGGCTATGAGCTGGTGACCAATGGTGTGGAGTTCGAGGGCGCCTACCGCGCCAAGGATAAAGACCTGCTGCGCGCCCTTGCACGGGATCTGGAACAGAAGGACCCCTGGGTGCTGCTGAGCCGCCCGATGAAGGAAGCTGACGGCTTTGTGGAGCAGAGCTTGAGCGAGCGCGCAAGCGAGCGCCGTGCACGCAAAGTTTCGTACATCCTGCTGGGCGTTGCCCTGCTCAGCGGTGTGCTGTTCCTGCTGGCAGGTGCCGGCTGGAACAAAGCTGCGGCTGCCATGGCCGCTGTGCTGTGCATGGGCGCACCGCTTTCTTCTACCCTGATCGCGGGCGTTGCCTCGCTACGGCTGCAGCGTGCGGCTGCGGCTGTGGGCGCAGTCGTGCCCGGTTGGCAGGCCATTGAGCAGCTGGGCGGCATTGATACGCTGCAGATCGATGCAGACGACCTGTTCACCGCCGACAGCGCACAGCTGGAGGATATCCGCATCTTCAAGGGCGGCCGCATTGACCGCGCCATCCTGTACGCGGCCAGCGTGTTGAACGAGAGCCACGGCACCCTGAAGGGGCTGTTCCGCCAGATCGTTGAGGAACGCACAGACATCCTGTTCCCGGTCAAGGATCTGGAGCAGCACCATGGGCTGGGCTTTTCCGCCTGGTGCGATAACAACCGCATCCTCATGGGTACCCGCCGCTATCTGGAGCAGGAGGGCGTGCCGCTGCCGGACGAGGAATACGAGATGCAGCACTCGAAGAACGGCGAGCTGCAAATTTTGTATCTGGCTGTGTCCGGCAATCTGCACGCTATGTTCGTGCTGAAATATGTGGGCGGGCGCAATGTGGCCCGCAGCCTTGCCGTGCTGCAAAAGGAGAACATCCGCCTGCTGGTCACATGCCAGGACCCCAGTCTGACGGCACACCACATTACCGAAGCATACCGCCTGCCGGAAGGCATGATCACCGTGCTGGATCAGGAGCAGTGCAACGCCATCAAGGCTGCACCGGCAGACCCGGAGGACACCTGCTGCATGATCCATCTCAAGGCGTTTGCCAGCCTGACCGGCGGTCTGCAGGCTGCGGATCAGGCCCAGAACGCCGAGAGCAGTGCCACCACGGTACAGATGGTCTCGGTGCTGTTCTCCATTATCATTGCAGCGCTGCTCACCAGTGCAGGCAGCATCTGGGAGCTTTCGGTGGCAACGGTGCTGATGTATCAGGCAGCGTGGAGCGCCCTGAGCATTGCTGTGTGTGCACTGAAGCAGCATAACTGAGAAATATTCTCAGAATAAATAGGAATTATTCTTGATTTCCGTCAAAAAATATGGTATACTCTGTTCAGAACCTGAGCCGCAGGCGAAAAAATTACCGCCGGGCTGAATGATAGAGCCGGGATCGGTCGATCCTGACAGAAGATCCGTTTTTGAAAGGAGAGCATCATGGAACTGAAGGGTACCAAAACCGAGAAAAATCTGATGGAAGCGTTTGCAGGCGAGAGCCAGGCACGCAACAAGTACACCTTCTTTGCCAGCATGGCAAAAAAAGAAGGCTACGAGCAGCTGGCCGCGATCTTTGAGGAGACCGCCGGCAATGAGAAGGAGCACGCAAAGATCTGGTTCAAGCTGCTGTGCGGCGGCGCGATCCCCGATACCCTGACTTGTCTGGACATGGCAGCAGGCGGTGAGCACGACGAGTGGACCGAGATGTACCCCCGCATGGCCAAGGAGGCCAAAGAAGAGGGCTTCCCTCAGATCGCAGCACTGTTCACCATGGTGGCACAGATCGAGAAGGAGCACGAGGAGCGCTACCGTGCGCTGGCCGAAAACCTGAAAAACAACAAGGTCTTTGCCCGCGAGGAGCAGCAGGTATGGCAGTGCCGGAACTGCGGCTACACCTATATCGGCAAGTCCGCACCGCTCAAGTGCCCGGTGTGCGCACATCCGCAGAGCTACTTTGAGCTGAAAAAGATTAACTACTAAGCTGAAAATTCAAAAGCAGAACAGCGCCGCCGCATCCGGTTTGCCGGGTGCGGCGGCGTTTTGTACAAAATTGAAAAGCGGATTTTATTATTCTCCACAAAATAAGGCTCAGCTGCCCGGCAGAATGGGCAAAAAACTTGACCCGGTTTTGCACTGCGTGTAAAATAATACGGAGACAGGAATATTTAAAGGATCTTGCAGCAAAGCAGGCGGGGAGGGCAAAGCCCATGAAGCAGGGGTTCAAAGCGTGTGTTTGTGCAGTGGTGCTGTGCGCAGAACTGTTTGCAGCCGGGGCATTGTCGGCCTATGCTGCGCAGGAGCAGCCGCTGCCGGACAGCGGCATGACATTGGACACTGCCGAACTGACGCTGGATATCACCGAAGGAGACCCGGCCCCGGTGGCCTACCTGAATGTGCAGGCACCCAACGACTACTTCTTTCTGATCTGGACTTCCAGTGATCCGGCAGTGGCATCGGTGGACGGCACCGGCAAGGTGACCGGCCATGCCGAGGGCACTGCGGCCGTCACGGCTCGCAATGAGCGCGGAGAAAAGACCACCTGTACCATCACGGTGCGCAAAAGCACAGCCAGCCGCCTGCTGCTGAACACCAGCGAGCTGGCGCTTACCATTACAGAGCAGGAGCCTGCCCCGACGAAGCAGCTGAAGCTGGAACAGAACAAAGGCGGGTTCACCTATGTGCGGCAGTGGGTCAGCAGCAACCCGGCGGTGGCATCGGTAAGCACAAACGGCACCGTAAAGGCGCAGGGGTCCGGCAAGGCCGTCATCAGCGCACTGACCACAGCCGGGCAGGTGCTGCGCTGCACGGTAACGGTCACATCGGAGATCGGACGGGTGCAGATGAGCAAAAACGCCATGCTGCTGCAGGCAGTGGGAGCCAGTCAGAAGCTGACCGCGCAGGCTGCAGGCGCCAAAAACGGAACGATGACATGGCTCAGCAGCAATCCGGACGTGGCAACTGTGAGTGCGGATGGCATGGTAACGGCGGTGGGCGACGGTGAAACGATGATCCTTGCCGTTACACCGGAGGGTCGTGCCGATGCCTGCTATGTGGCCGTGGGAGCGGCGGCGTGGCGGTTCCGCTCGGAGGACGAACTTGCCGAAACGCTGACCCTGACCGGTCAGCTGCCCTATTCGGATGGAAAATAAAAAGAAAAATGGGAGCGTTCTGTGCAGCAGGATGCTCCCATTTTTTCAAAACCCGCTGGGCAGAAAGATCATGGTCCCGCGGGAAGAATACACCAGCTTCTGCACCGCACACCCGTAGCAGCACGCCAGCACAAGCAGGATCAACGCGGCAAGCACAAGCCAGCGCAAAAACCGACCGCTGCGGCGGTATCTGCCGGAAAACGAACTGCCCTTTTTGTGCCGCATCCTGCCACGCCCTCCTTTTTGCTGTGCTGGCCCATGCTATGCGCGGCCAGCAGTGATTGTGCAACGTGCTGGGCTGTGGTACAATAAAATATCGAAATCTACTGTGCAGGGAGAACGATTTTATGCTGACCATTACACTGCTGGGCACTGCGGCTACCATGCCGCTGCCGGATCGGGCACTCTCGGCGGCGTTTGCTGCCTGCGGTGGCCACGGCCTGCTATGGGACTGCGGCGAGGGCACGCAGGCAGCGGCACACCGGGCAGGCGTGAACCTGATGCGGGCAGATGCCATCTGCCTGACCCACTACCATGGCGACCACATCTTTGGTCTGCCGGGCCTTTTGCAGACTCTGGGGGCGCAGGGCCGCATAAGGCCGCTTGTGCTGCTGGGTCCGGAGGGCCTGCCGGATATCTGGGCGGCTGTGCGGGCACTGACCGGCCCGCTGCCCTATCCGGTGAAGCCGCAGGTGCTTATGCCGGGCCAGCCGCTGGCGCTGGATGCGCTGAGCGAGGGCTGGCCTGCCGGTGCGCGGCTGGTGCCGTTTGCCACAAAGCACCGGGTAAAAAGCCTTGGCTACCGGCTGGAGCTGCCCCGTGCAGGCAAATTTTCGCCGGAGCAGGCCCGGGCGCTGGGGGTGCCGGTGCAGCAATGGAAGCTGCTGCAGAAAGGGCAGAGCGTTGCCGTGGAGGGCAGAACGGTGCAGCCTGCGCAGGTGCTGGGCGCACCGCGCAAGGGGTTGAGCGTGGTATTTTCCGGCGATACGGCCTCCTGCCCGTATTATTTGCAGGCGGCGCATGACGCAGACCTGCTGATATGCGATGCCACCTATGCCCTTCCGGAGCAGGAAGACCAGGCCCGTCAGTGGGGGCACAGCACCTTTGGGCAGAGCGCGGCCCTTGCTGCGCAGGCGAGAGCAAAGCGGCTTTGGCTGACCCATTATTCCCCCATGATCACCGACCCGGAGGAATATGCCGCGCAGGCACAGAGCATCTTCCCGGCGGCGGAGTGCGGCTTTGACGGCAAAAGCATCACCCTGCAGTACGAGGAGGCACAGCCATGACCATCCGGATGGACGAGGGTGCGGCAGAGCTGCTGGACACCCTGCACAGGGCGGGCTATGCGGCCTACGTGGTGGGCGGCTGCGTGCGGGACAGTCTGCTGGGCCTTACACCGCACGACTGGGACCTGTGCACCAGTGCTCTGCCGCAGCAGGTGATGGAGCTGTTCGGCGCGCAGCGGTGCATCCCCACCGGCCTGCAGCACGGCACGGTAACGGTGAAGCAGAGCGGTGCCCTTTACGAGATCACCACCTTCCGTACAGAAGGCACCTACACGGATGGCCGCCACCCGGACGAGGTGCACTTTGTGCCGGATGTGCGGGAGGATCTGGCCCGGCGGGATCTTACCATCAACGCCATGGCCTACAATGAAAAGGAAGGCCTTGTGGACCCCTTTGGCGGGCAGGCCGACCTGCAAAGCGGCATCGTACGGGCGGTGGGTGTGCCCCGCCAGCGGTTCACCGAGGACGCGCTGCGCATCCTGCGGCTGTACCGGTTCGCAGCCCGGTTCGGCTTTGCCATCGACCCGCCCACGGCGCAGGCAGCACAGGAGCTGTGCGCCCATCTGGACTGTGTATCGGTGGAGCGTATCGAGGAAGAGCTTGCAAAACTGCTGAGCGCACCCGCCCCTGCGGCATATCTTAACGAAAAAATACTCAGTGTTGTTTTACCCGAGCTTTCACCGGAGGCACTGGCGGCGGCAAAGCCGGTGGTGGATGCCTGCCCGGCGGGTGCAGAAAACCTGCCCGTCCGTCTGGCGGCGCTGCTGCTGAGCCTTGGCGAGGACGGCATCCGCCGCACCCTCAAGCGCCTGCGCTGCTCCAACGCCTTGATGGAAGAGGCGGCGGTGCTGGTGCGGGAAGCCAGAGGGTGTGACGGTAGCTTTCTCTTCGGACACGATTCGGGCCATTCCATCGCCCGCCCTATTGCCTTCGGCAACAGGGTCCCACCCCAGCGGACGGTCCTCAGAGAAACTACCGTCACACCCGGCTTTACCATCTACGCCCGCCGACTACTGGGCAGATATAACTTGTGTACCGTGCAGCGCATTGCTGCACTGGGCACAGCCCTGCAGCCGGAACATGCGGCTGATTTTGCTGCACTTTCCGAATTGGCCGAACAATTGGACGCGGACGGCGTATGCTGCCGCGTCAGCCAGCTGGCTGTGAATGGCCGCGACCTGATGGCGGCAGGCGTTCCGGCGGGGCCGGGCATCCGCAAAGTGCTGGAAGCGCTGCTGGACGGTGTGATCCGGGAAGAATATCCCAACGAGCGGCAAGCCCTGCTGGCCGCAGTGCAGCAGCTCGCTGCGTCTTGACAAGCTCTTTTTTCAGAGTTACTATTATACTACTGTTTTAGTGTGTTGAATGCACCGAAGGAGAACTTATGACCACACAGACCCCTGATTCAAAGCCGCGTGCCCTCATTGCCATGAGCGGCGGCGTGGACAGCTCGGTGGCGGCATGGCTCATGCAGCAGGCAGGCTATGACTGCACCGGCATCACCATGCGGCTCACCCGCAACGAAACGCTGGGACAGTCCGGCTTTCACACCTGCTGCTCGGAAAAGGACATCGAGGACGCGGCAGAGGTGGCGTATGCCATGGATATCCCGTACGAGGTGCTGGATTTCACGGCCGACTTCCGGGAACAGATCATTGAAAAATTCGTCCGCGTGTATGAGGCGGGCGGCACGCCGAACCCCTGCATCGACTGCAATAAATATATGAAGTTCCGCCATCTGCTGGACTGGGCCCGGGCACACGGCATGGAGTATGTGGTCACGGGCCACTATGCCCGGGTGGAGCAGGACGAGGCCACCGGCCGTTTCCTGCTCAAAAAGGGGCTGGACGAGGGCAAAGACCAGAGCTACGTGCTCTACAACCTCACTCAGGAGCAGCTGGCGCATATCCGTCTGCCGCTGGGCGGCCTGCACAAGACTGAGGTGCGCGAGATCGCGGAGCAGCACAAATTTGTCAATGCCCGCAAGCACGACAGTCAGGACATCTGCTTCGTGCCGGATGGCGACTATGCCCGCTTTATGGAGGACTTCACCGGCAAACACTACCCGGCAGGTGATTTTCTGGATGAGAGCGGCAGGGTGGTGGGCACCCACAACGGCGCGGTGCGGTACACCATCGGCCAGCGCAAGGGGCTGGGCCTTGCCATGGGGGCACCTGTGTACGTCTGCGGCAAGGACATGCAGGCAAACACCGTCACGGTAGGGCCGGAGGAGATGCTGTTCGACCGCATCGTGTATGCGGACGAGGTGAACTGGATCGCCATTCCGGAGCTGACCGGGCCGCTGCGGGTCACAGCCCGCACCCGGTACCATCAGGTGGAGCAGGCCGCCACCGTCTACCCGGCGGAGTGCGGCTTCCGGCTGGAATTTGACCAGCCCCAGCGCGCCCCTACGCCCGGTCAGGCCGTGGTGCTGTATCAGGGCGACACCGTGCTGGGCGGCGGCACCATTACGAGAGTGGAAAAGTAACAAGGAGAACAAAATGCAAAATCAGTATTCCCGCACGCAGTTGCTGCTGGGCGCGGAAGCTATGGAAAAACTGCACAATTCCCGCGTGGCGGTGTTCGGCATCGGCGGCGTGGGCGGCTACACGGTGGAAGCGCTGGCGCGCAGCGGCGTGGGGGCACTGGATCTGATCGATGATGATAAGGTCTGCCTGACCAACCTCAACCGCCAGATCATCGCCACCCGCAGTACGGTAGGGCAATATAAAGTAGATGTGGCTGCACAGCGCATCCACGACATTGACCCGGACATCAGGGTGACCACCCACCGGTGCTTCTTTGGCCCGGAAACACAGGACCAGTTCGACTTTACCCAGTACGACTATGTGGTGGATGCCATTGACACCGTTACCGGCAAGCTGGCGCTGGTGATGAAGTGCAAGGAGGCAGGCACTCCCATTATCTGCTCCATGGGCGCAGGCAACAAGATGGACCCGACCCGCTTTGAAGTGACCGATATCTACAAGACCTCGGTCTGCCCGCTGGCCAAGGTGATGCGTACCGAGTGCCGCAAGCGCAGGATCAAGCACCTGAAGGTGGTCTACTCCAAGGAGCCTGCCATGACCCCCATCGAGGATGACGCCATCAGCTGCAAGTATCACTGCATCTGCCCTCCGGGCACCCAGCGCAAGTGCACCCAGCGCCGTTCGGTGCCGGGTTCCAATGCCTTTGTACCCTCGGTGGCTGGCCTGATCATCGGCGGCGAGGTGGTAAAAGACCTTGTGGGCTTTGTACCAATGAAGGGGTAAAACAAAAGGCAGACTCCTGCTGTGTGGGACGATTTTGAATGCGCTCCGCGTTGCTTTGCGCATAAGCTAAGGAAATTATATTTTTGATTTTGGGGTCCAGAAACGCCTGCGGGTGTTTCTGGACCCCATTTTCATGGGCGGGGGTCGTGGAGGAAAGGCTTGTGCTTGCGGGCAGAACCCTCTCGGTCACGCCTGCGGCGTGCCAGCTCCTGAGAGGGTTCAGCCCGCTGAAAACAAGCAGAACGTTAACTCCGCCGCGCGAATGTTTCCACAGGAAACCAGCGCGGCAGCTTCCGCTTTCGGTTATGACTCCTCCCGTGAAAAGGCAATTCTGGAAAATCCGCAGATTTTCCAGAATTGCGAAATAAAATAATAATTCCGCTGAAAATGGTCAGAGCATCAGCGGAGACCATTTAAGATCGCGCTTTTTACGCGCTGCAGCGCTCTATAATATAAATTTGCAATCAATTTGCAATTTGGTATTGCAATTGGAGAGAATATCGTGTATAATCATCCCTGTTCAAAATGCAACCAATTTGCAATTTACTAAAATGAAGCGACGAACGGTCGTTTTTAGGAGTGTATATGGAACTGTTTCTGGATGTTCTGGGCGAATCTCTGGTGGATACCGCCAAGATGCTGCCCTTCCTGTTTCTGGCTTATCTTCTGATCGAGTATATCGAGACCCGCCACGGTGAGCGCATTGAAGCACTGCTGGCAGGCGGCGGGCGCTGGGGCGCGATTCCGGGCGCGGTGCTGGGCTGTGTGCCGCAGTGTGGCTTTTCGGCCATTGCGTCCAACTTCTACTCCTCCCGCGTCATCACGCTGGGCACCCTGATGGCCGTCTACCTTGCCACCAGCGACGAAGCCATCCCGCTGCTGGTATCCATGCCGGCCTACTGGGATAAGCTGGCTGTGCTCATGGTCATCAAGGTGGTATACGCCATTGTGGTGGGCTTTGTGCTGGATTTTGTGCTGCGCGGCGTGCTGCCCAAATCGCTGCGCGGCGGCTACACCGGCCATGCCGACGAGGTGGACTGTCACGAGGAGCACAACGACGAAGAGGGCAAGCCCGCCCCCATCTGGAAAGCGGCCCTGCGCCACACGCTGGAGATTTTTGTGTTCATTTTGGCGTTCAGTCTGGTGTTCGGCCTGATCGTGGAAGGCGTGGGCGAAGATGTGTTTGCAGACCTTCTGGGCAGCATGGGCTTCTTCCAGCCGGTAGTGGCTGCGCTGGTGGGCCTGATCCCCAACTGCGCCGCCAGCGTGCTGCTGACCCAGCTGTATGTGGAAGGTGCTCTGCGCTTTTCCAGTCTGGTAGCGGGCCTTTGCACCGGTGCAGGCGTGGGCCTTGCGGTGCTGTGGCGCACCAATCCTTCGTGGAAGCAGAACCTGTTCATCACCGGCCTGACATGGGGTGCAGGCGCATTCCTCGGCGTGGCAATGCAGGTGGTCGTGGCCGTGTTTGCGTGATCCCGAGAAGAAGCTGCAAAGAAAACGGCATCGTGAAACAAAATAAGGCTATTGCATGGAATTCTGTGCAGTAGCCTTATTTTTATGCCCAAATGCACCCCAATTTTAAAAAAGTATGGTATACTGGTACAAAACTCAGTTCCATAGGGGAGAATAGAATGCAATATAAGATTCTGGCAAGCGATTACGACAACACACTGGTGCCCTTTGGCGAGGGCAAGCCGCGTCAGAAGGTGGTAAAAGCCATCAAAAAGCTGCAGGCCGCAGGCGGCAGATTTGTGCTCAGCACCGGACGTGCGTATCCGTGCGTCAACCTCAAAGGCCAGCTGGGCGGCATCCGGTTCGATTATGCCATCACCTGCAACGGTGCCTGTGTGGTGGACCGCGAGGGCCGCATCGTGGCCGAGCACCCGCTCACCGCTGAGGAAATGTACGCACTGGTGGATTTCTGCGAGGATTATAACTATCCGCTGCAGTTCAATTTCAGGGATGCCTGCTACGCCTACTGCGAGTATGAATATCTGCACAGGGGCTATCAGCAGATGAACAGCATCGGGCTGGACTGTGTGGACGGCGAAGATCAGGACCGCCACCTGATCGACATGCCCCACGCCGCTTTTGCGGCAGTGCCGCCGGAGCACGTGGCAGATTTTGCGGCAAAGTACGGCCATCTGGGCCTGCACTGGATGCAGGTAGGCGCGCAGAATGCCGACGGCCTGTGCTACTACGACATCGTGCGCGGTGGAATGGACAAAGGCGTTGGCCTTGCCGACCTGTGCGAAAAGATGGGCCTGACACTGGCCGATGCCGTGGCGGCAGGCGATTCTGCCAACGATGTGGCCATGCTGAAGGCAGCGGGCCTTGGCTGCTGCATGGCAAACGGCACGCCGGACGCAAAGGCTGCCGCCGACCGCATCATTGGCGATGTGCGGGAGGACGGCCTTGCCGACCTGATCGATGAGCTGTGGTTCGACGGCCCCAGAGCAGAGCCGTCCGGCCGCGACCTTGGCTCGCCTTGGGATAAAATTGAAAGTGCAGGCGGACAATGAGCTTTGAACCGGTGTATAACGAACACAGCCGGGCGCTGATCCTTGGCACATGGCCCAGCCCCAAAAGCCGGGAGATGGCCTTTTACTACGGCCACCCGCAGAACCGCTTCTGGCCCGTGCTGGCCGCGCTGACCGGTGAGCCGGTGCCTGCCCGTGAGGACATTGAAGCCAAAAAGCAGATCATCCTGCGCCATGGGCTGGCCCTCTGGGACACGCTGGAACGCTGCACCATCACCGGCGCAGCGGATGCTTCCATCAAGGATGCAGTGCCGAATGATATTGCCGCTCTGCTGGCAAAGGCACCCATCGAAGCAGTATTCTGCAACGGAGCCACCGCATACCGGATCTATACAAAGTATCTGCAGCCGGTGTCCGGCATTGCAGCGGTAAAGCTGCCCAGCACCAGCCCGGCAAACGCTGCCTGCCGCCCGGAAAAGCTGCGCGAAATCTGGGGCGCGGCTCTCTTGCCGTGGATCAACAAATGATGGCCAGGTTGTAAATTATCCGTGAAAGCCTTGCGTTTTTCGCGGGGTGCGGTATTATGGATGACATAAGGGGCAATGCCCCGGACAAGGAGAAGAAACATGAGCAAAATCATCCGCACCAGAAAGCCCAGCGTTCTGCCATTTTATGCAATGGCACTGGTCTTTTTGGTATTGTGCGCGGTACTGCCGGTGTATAAGCTGTGGGCGCTGCTGGCGGCGCTGGGCGGTGCATTTGTGGCCTTTGGTGCGGCACAGAAGGTCTGCCCGCCCCGGGTGGTGGAGCACGAAGTGCCTTTCCACACCGGTGTGGAGGATGTGGACGCGATGCTGACCGACATTCAGCAGAAACTGGATACCCTGCACACCCTCAACGAGCAGCTGCCGGACCCGCAGCTCTCTGCCGCCATGACCCGCATGGAAAAGGCGGGCCGCTCCATTGTGGAAGCGGTGGAAGCAAACCCGGAAAAGGCAAAGCAGGTGCGCAGGTTCGCAAACTATTACCTGCCGGATGCGGTGAACGTTCTGCAGCAGTATGCAAAGCTGGCAAAGCAGGGCGTGCGCGGCGAGAATGCCGCAGCCATCCGTACCGAGGTGGAGCACAATGCTGCTTCCATTGCCACGGCGTTTGAAAACCAGCTGGATGCCCTGTACGCCGCCGAGAGCATGGACCTTTCTGCAGATATCACGGTGCTGCAGAACATGCTCAAAGGGCAGGGCCTGAGCTAAGAAAAAAGGTAAACGGTATTTGGAAAGGAAGGAATCTCTTATGGCTGATAATACATTCAACTTTGACCTCGATGCACCCGCAGTACCCACCCTGACGCTGGACCCCACCCCGGCAGAAGAGGAAAAGGCAGCACCCGCCCAGCAGGAAGCTGCCGCACCGGAGCAGCCGCAGGTGAACCTGACCCCGGAAGAACAGGCCATGGTGGATCAGTTTGCTGAAAAGATCGATATTACCAACAGCCAGCAGGTGCTGCAGTACGGCTCCGCCTGTCAGAAGAAGATCGGCGATTTCTCCGAGGCTGCGCTCTCCAAGGTGTCCACCAAGGATCTGGGCGAAGTGGGCGATATGATCACCAGCCTGATCGGTGAGCTGAAGAGCTTTGATGCCGGTGAGGAGGAGAAAAAGGGCATTCTGGGCTTCTTCAAGAAGAAGGGCGACCAGCTGGATGCCATGAAGATGAAGTACAACAAGGCCGAGACCAACGTGGAAAAGATCCAGTCCATGCTGGAGGGCCATCAGGTGCAGCTGCTCAAGGACATCGCCATGCTGGATAAGATGTATGATCTGAACATGGCCTACTTCAAGGAGCTGAGCATGTATATCCTGGCCGGCAAAAAGAAGCTGGCCGATGTGCGCGCAAACGAGCTGCAGCAGGCCATGGACAAGGCCAAGGCTTCCGGCCTGCCGGAGGATGCACAGGCGGCTCGTGATCTGGCCGACCAGTGCGAACGCTTTGAAAAGAAGCTCTATGATCTGGAGCTCACCCGCAACATCAGCCTGCAGATGGGCCCCCAGATCCGCCTTTTGCAGAACAACAACACCATGATGGCAGAAAAGATCCAGTCCACCATCGTCAACACCATCCCGCTGTGGAAGAACCAGATGGTGCTGGCATTGGGTCTGGCCCACAGCCAGCAGGCCATGCAGGCCGAGCGTGCCGTGACCGACATGACCAACGACCTGCTCAAGAAGAACGCCGAGGCCCTGAAGATGGGTACCATCGAGACCGCAAAGGAGTCTCAGCGCGGTGTGGTGGACATCGAGACCCTGCAGCAGACCAACAAGAGCCTGATCGAGACGCTGGACGAGCTGAACAAGATCCAGAGCGAGGGCCGCGCAAAGCGCGCTGCCGCCGAGCAGGAGCTGAACCGCATCGAGGACGAACTGAAAGCAAAAATGATGGAGATCCGGAGCTGAGATGGCAAACGCAGATTTTTCGCAAAAACAGAACAGCACTTCCGGCGGTTTTGACGCGGGCAGCTACCGCGAACAAAAGCAGCCGGAGCAGGCTGTACCGCTGACACCTCTGCAGCAGAAGCTGGCAGGGCTGGAAGCAAAGCTGCCCGCAGCCCTTTCCACCCGCGCAGCTGCACTGGCGCTGAGCGTGGTGGTGATGCTGGCGGCCTTTTTGGGCTTTGGCAGCGCCAAGCTGCGCAGCCGGTACAACGAAGTCCGCAAATGGTACACGGTGGGTGTGGCGGCAGACAACGGCTATAACCTCAACGAAGAGCTGACCACCCGCATGAACACGGCGGCAAACATCATCACTACCGCCAGCAGCACGCTGGGAGCGGACAGTGCCGAGGTGCAGGCCGCACAGAGCGCGCTGAGCGATTTTACCGCCTGTCTGGAAGCCGTGCAGAACGGCGGCAAAAGTCAGGCACTCACCTCGCTGCCCTATTATCAGGGCAGCACGATGCATGCGCTGTATCAGGCCAACGAGGTGCTGGGGTCGCGGATCGACCAGCTCTACGCAAAGCTGCAGGAGCAGGCCGCAGACCCCATGAAGATGGGCGCGGTGCAGGGCCAGTACGGCCAGTTCAACAGTGCGGCTACCATCATCGGCACCCTGAAATACAACGATGCCGTTTACGACTACCAGAAAGAGACCGGCGGCTTCCCGGCCAGCGTGCTGGGAGCCATTGCCGGTGTAAAGGAGGTTGAACCCTTCGCATGAAAAATTTTGCAAAACGCGTAAGCGCTCTGGTGCTGGCCCTTGTGGTGGGCGCAGCGGCCCTGTGCCCGGCGGCCCTTGCCGCCGCCAGCCTGCCGGACCTGCCCAAAGACGAATGTGTGGTGGATGATGCCAACATCCTGAGCGACAGCACTACCCAGACCATCATCGACCTGAATGCCCAGCTGGAACAAAGCTGCAACGGGGCACAGATCGGTGTACTGACTGTAGATTATACGGGTAATTATTCCACTGAGGATTATGCAACACAGGCCTTCAACGCATGGGGCATCGGCTCGGCTTCCGAGAACAACGGTGTGCTGATCCTGCTGGTGATGGAATCGCCCATCTACGAGGACGGCGATTACTACGTGACCTACGGCGACGGCTTCCGCAACACCACGCTGGAAAGTCAGGCCAGTGCCCTCGCTCAGACCATGGAAGGTGATTTTGTTAACCGCGATTACAGCGATGCAGTAATCACCTGTGCCAACAATGTGGCCGACACCATTGCAAGTGTTTATGGGGTAAATCTGAACAATGGCAGCTACGACGATGGCAGCTATGCCCAGCCGGACGACGGCCCCACCACCTTTGGGGATATCGTTCTGGGTATCGTGATCCTGTTCATGTCCCTGATGGTGATGCTGATCATCGTACTGTTCGTGTTCCGGGTGTTCGTTGCACCCATCGGCCATGCAGTGGGCTGGAACTGGGGTCCCTTCGCATGGGGCTACATGGCAGGTTCGGCCCGCCGGCACCGTCCCGGCCCGCCGCCCCCTCCGGGCCCTGGTTTCGGTCCCGGATACGGCCCGGGCTATGGCCCCGGCCCCCGCAATGACCGGCCCCGCCCGCCCCGGAACAACAACCGGCGTCCGCCCCGTCCTCCCATGGGCGGCGGCTTTGGCGGCGGGTCCTTCGGTGGCTCCCGCGGCGGCGGCTCGTTCGGCGGCGGCAGCTTCGGCGGCGGCAGCTTCGGCGGCGGCTCCTTCGGTGGAATGGGCGGCGGCGGCAGCCACGGCGGCGGCGGTGGACGCGGCCGTTAAAAACACAAAAACACGGAGAACTGCTGTGGGCGGTATGCCTGCGGCAGTTCTCTTTTTAGGTTTCAGGCGTGAAGGAAATTCATTTGACAAATCAACTTTGTTAACCTATACTGAGAAACATGCATAATAAGCCAGAAATAAAGGCTCTGAGGGCGGAAAAGCCGCAGAGCAGGGAACGATAAAAATAGAGGGAGAAAACCATGCTGACTCTGGATAAGATCTACCATGCAGCCTTTGTGCTCAAGGATGTTGCCCGCAAGACCGACCTCATCGAGGCACCCAAGCTCTCCAAGGACTGCCAGCTGTACCTGAAAACCGAAAATCTGCAGGCCACCGGTAGCTTTAAGGTGCGCGGTGCTTACTATAAGATCAGCCAGCTTTCCGAGGAGGAGAGCGCCAAGGGCGTGATCGCCTGCTCTGCCGGCAACCACGCACAGGGCGTGGCGCTGGCTGCTACCCGCCGCGGCATCAAGAGCATCGTCTGTATGCCGGACGGTGCCCCCATCATGAAGGTGGAGAATACCAAGAATCTGGGCGCAGAGGTGTGTCTGGTGCCCGGCACCTACGATGATGCCCACGACAAGGCTGTGGAGCTGCAGGAAGAGACCGGCATGACCTTTATCCACCCCTATGACGATGAGCAGGTCATCGCGGGGCAGGGAACCATTGGTCTGGAAATTCTAGATCAGCTGCCGGATGTGGACGCGGTCGTTGTGCCGGTGGGCGGCGGCGGCCTGATCTCCGGCGTGGCCTTTGCCATCAAGAGTCTGCGCCCGGAGGTGAAGGTCTATGGCGTACAGGCCGAGGGTGCACCCAGCATGTACCGCAGCCTGCACGAGCATAAGTACCAGACCCTGAAAGCCGTTTCTACCTTTGCAGACGGCATTCAGGTCAAGACTCCCGGTGAGCTGACCTACCAGATCTGTGAGCAGTATGTGGACGACATCGTGACCGTGAGCGAGGATGAGACCGCTGCCGCCATCCTCTCGCTGATGGAGAACCAGAAGCTGGTTGCCGAGGGTGCCGGAGCCGTGCCGGTGGCTGCAGTGCTGTTCCACAAGCTGCCGGTCGAGGGCAAAAAGGTGGCCTGCGTCGTCTCCGGCGGAAACATCGATGTGAACATCCTCAACCGCGTGATCACCCGTGGTCTGGTCATGAGCGGCCGCAAGGCGAACATGACCATTGCGCTGGAGGACAAGCCCGGCCAGCTCAAGAAGGTGGCCGAGATCGTGTCCCGCTGCGGCAGCAATGTGGTGTCGGTGCAGCACGATGGCTCCGATCCCAATATGCCCATCTCCAGCTGCTTCCTCAAGCTCACCCTTGAGACCCGCGATGCCGAGCAGATCGAGCAGATTCGTGCAGAACTTGCAAAAGAGGGTTTCCAGCTTGTGAGCGAAAGAGTATAATAGAAGAAAAAAGAAAGGAACGTTTTATCATGAAAGTCGTTTCCACTTCCAACGCACCCGCAGCCATCGGCCCTTACAGCCAGGCGATCGATCTGGGCAATATGGTGTTTGTTTCCGGCCAGATCCCGGTAGACCCTGCTACCGGCAAGATGGCCGATACGGTTGAAGAGCAGGCTGCACAGAGCCTTGCAAACCTCAGGGCCATTCTGGCCGAGGCTGGCCTTTCCATGGCAAATGTGGTCAAGACTGTCATTTTTCTGGCCGATATCAACGATTTTGCCGCTGTGAATGCCGTGTATGCCAAGGCCTTTGCTGAGCCGTTCCCTGCCCGCAGCTGCGTGCAGGTGGCCGCCATCCCCAAGGGCGCAAAGCTGGAGATCGAGTGCATCGCCGTGCGCGAATAATCAGGCCTAAACACAAAAGGGGCTGCGCCAGCGGCACACCCCCTTTTGCATGTATGAGGAAGAATGAGAACAGCAATTACGGGCGCAGACCCATGCCGCCCTCCAGCGTGAGGGTCTCGCCGGACAGATACTTGAAGTCCGGCATGGCCAGCTGCACGCATACCCGGCCGATCTCGGTCTCGGGGTTGGCGTAGTGGCCCATGGGCGGCATCTTGACGTTGGCTTTGAACGCATCTGGGTATGCCTGCTGGAACTGCTCCAGCTTGGCGGTCCAGGCCAGCGGGCAGATCACGTTGACATTGATGCCATCCTTGCCCCACTCAGTAGCGGCCACGCGGGACAGGCCGCGGATGCCCTCCTTGGCGGCAGCGTAGGCGCACTGGCCAAAGTTGCCAAATAAGCCTGCACCGGATGCAAAGTTGATCACGCTGCCCTTGGACTTGGCCAGATAGGGATAGCAGGCCTTCATATAGTAAAATGCAGCGTACAGGCCGGAATAAAGGGCCAGATCAAACTGCTCGGTGGTGTGCTCTGCCAGCGGCACGCCGGAAGCGGATGCCTGTGCGTTGTTCACCAGCACTTGAATGCCACCAAAGGTATCCACAGCCTGATTGACGACATTTTGCACGGTGGCTTCGTTGTCGGTGCCTGCACACACATCTGCCTGCACCGGCAGAACGCGGATGCCATACTTGGCTTCCAGCTCGTTTTTTGCCTCTTCCAGTTTTTTTACATTACGGCCAGTGATGACCAGATTTGCGCCCTCTTTTGCAAAGGCGGTGGCAATGCCATAGCCGATGGAGCCGCAGCTGCCATCGGAAAGTACGGCGCGGCCTGCGCCGGTGATGATAGCGGTCTTACCCGTTAAAAAGCCCATAGTTGCCCTCCAGAAGTGCTCAATTGGTATATCAATTGGCTGATGTTGGCCATATTATAGCCTGTATTTCAATAGAATGCAAGGCTTTTTACCGATAAATAAAAAATAGACAAAGAATGCCGAGAAGGTGAAAAAATTCACGACTTCTCGGCATTTTGTGAAAGATTTATCAGAGACTTTGATGTTAAAATAAAGACAAACTAATTACTTCTGCACGCCCGCCTCGCACTGCTCAATAAACTGCTTTGCCACGCGGGGGCTGCGGCCGCCGGCGCGGATGGCAAAGGCTTCGGCTTTGACCAGCAGCTGATCCATCGGCATGTCGATGCCGTGCTGCTTTGCCAGTTCGGCCAGAATGGTCTCAAACCGGGCCTTCTCCGGCCGCTGGAAAGTGACCGTCAGGCCGAATCGGGCCGAAAGGCTCATCAGCTCCTGCCGGGTATCGGCTTCATGGATGTCGTCGCCGGTGCGGTCGGTCAGTGTTTCTTTAATAAGGTGGCGGCGGTTGGAGGTGGCATATACCGCAATGTTCTTGGCTCTGCCGCCCACGCTGCCCTCCAGAATGGCCTTGAGCGCGGCAAAGTTGTCGTCGTTGGCGGTAAAGCTCAGGTCGTCGATGAACAGGATGAATTTGAGCGGGTTCGCGGCCAGCTTGTCCATCAGATCCGGGATCTGGTAGAGCTGGTTCTTCTTCACTTCCACCAGCCGCAGGCCTTCAGGTGCAAACTCATTGGCAATGGCCTTCACCGCACTGGACTTGCCGGTGCCTGCATCGCCGTACAGCAGCACATTGTTGGCGGGCATCCCGGCCAGCAGGGCCTTTGTGTTGGCAATGACCTTTTCGCGCTCCTTCTCGTAGCCGGGCAGCTCGGAAAGGCGCTGAGGGTCCGGGTATTTCACCGGCACCAGCTGGCCGTTCTTCACCGTGAACACATGGTGCTTGGCAAACATGCCGTAGCCCTTTTTTCCCACCTCGCTCATGCGCTGGGCGTAGGCAGCAGGCAGGTCGATGCCGGAGGTCTCCCACCGGGGCAGGAAAGCCAGCTCCTGCGCCTGCCCTGCGGCAGAACCGGCAGCGGCCAGCAGTTCGTCCAGCGTCAGGCCACACAGAGCCTGGAGAAAAGCCAGTTCACTGTCCAGCGCAGTCTGCAGTGCAGGAGCAAGGGTGCCCGATGCAGCCTGACGCACGCAGACGGTCTCGGCTTCCAGCACAGCGGCGCTGAGGTAGCTGCCCCAGTTGGTGGTGTGCTCGAACAGTGCGGCTTCAAATTGGGCCACAGCGTCGCACACCGGGCCATAGCCGGGCGCACCGGCTTCCATGCGGTCGGTCAGGTCCACAAGCTTTGCCACAACGGGGTCGTCCAGCAGGCTGCGGAAAACAACAAGCCCGTGCAGCCGGGCATTCCATTCTCTCAATTTCATATTCCTGTCCTCTGGTTGGTCTTAAATTAAACGCGCGGGCGCGCATATCAGAAGTATACAGCGCATTCTGCCATGGCGCAAGAGGTGTTCAATTAACTTCATGTTTGGGGTGATTCAGGTTACAAATTGTCGATTGACAAAAGGCCGATTTATAGTATAATTTACATCAACAAATGCGCAGATGGGAAAAAGTACCACACGATCCCCACTGTTCAGAGAGCTGCCGTCTGGTGCAAGGCAGTCAGTGCTTCGTGCGGAAAATCATCCCGGAGCAGCCTGCCCAACGGGTGCAAAACCCTTGTAAGCAGCGCCGGTTGCAGCCGTTACCGTGCAGGGCTTTGTTGGAAGCCCGTGAGAGGGTGTGCACAGCACGCCAACGAGAGTGGTACCGCAGAGAGCTTGATGATCACAAGGTCTTTGTCTCTTGGTTTAACAGGGGACAAAGGCCTTTTCTTTTAAAAAGAAGCTCCCCGGGAACGTGTAAAAAGTGGAAAAAGGTTAGGAAAACAGGAGAAACTCACCATGCAGTTGAATGGTTCTCAGATTTTTGTGGAGGTCCTCTGCGAGCAGGGCGTGGACACCCTTTTTGGCTATCCCGGCGGCGCAGTGCTGAACCTTTACGATGAGCTGTACAAAAATTCGGACCGCATCACCCATGTGCTGACGGCACATGAACAGGGCGCGGCCCACGCGGCAGACGGTTATGCCCGTGCCACCGGCCGCACCGGTGTGGTGCTGGCCACCAGCGGCCCGGGTGCCACCAATCTGGTCACCGGCATTGCCACCGCTTACATGGACTCGGTGCCCATGGTGGCCTTCACCGGCAACGTAGCCACGGCGGGCCTTGGTAAGGACGGCTTTCAGGAAGCCTACATTGAGGGCATCACGATGCCCATTACCAAGCACAACTTCACGGTGCGCCGTGTGGAAGAGCTGGCCGATACCATGCGCTCTGCCTTCCGTATTGCACAGAGCGGCCGCAAGGGCCCGGTGCTGGTGGATATCCCCAAGGACGTGACGGCGGCGGTATGCGAGTTCACCCCCAAAAAGCCGGAGCCCATCCGCACCGTGACCACCTTCAACGCGGAGCAGGTCAAGTGGGCAGCGGATCTTATCAATGCGGCCCAGCGCCCGCTGGTCTACTTTGGCGGCGGCGTGCGCAGCGCAGCCTCCTGCCAGCCGCTGCGTGATCTGCTGCACAAGGCAGAGATCCCGGCCACCTACACCCTGATGGCCGCAGGCGTTGTGCCCTACGGCGACCCGATGAACATTGGGATGGTGGGTATGCACGGCTGTTACACCTCCAATCGTGCCGTGGCCGACTGCGACGTGCTGATTGCAGTGGGCACCCGCTTCTCGGACCGTGTGGCCCTGAACCCCAAGACCTTTGCAAAGAACGCCACCATCATCCAGATCGACATCGACCCCAGTGAGCTGGGCAAGAATGTGGAGGTCGATCTTTCCATCGTGGGCGATGCCGCTTACGTGCTGAACGCCATGCTGCCGCAGATCGAGGAAAAGAAGCATCCCGACTGGATGAAGATGATCCGTGAGTGGCAGGCACAGGATTACCACCCGGTGTCTGACCCCACCCGTTTGATGCCCCATCAGGTGATCGGCGAGGTGTGCAACCAGTGCGGCCCCGAAGCCGTGTATGTGACCGATGTGGGCCAGCACCAGATGTGGGCGGCACAATACCTGCGCCACGCCAAGAGCCGCGGCTTTATCACCAGCGGCGGTCTGGGCACCATGGGCTTTGGCTACGGTGCCGCCATTGGCGCACAGATGGCTCTGGGCCGCGACCAGCGGGTGGTCATGTTTACCGGCGACGGCTCCTTTCACATGAATCTGAACGAGGCCTGCACCGCCGTGAGCTATGAGCTGCCCATCATCACCGTGATCTTCAACAACTCGGTGCTGGGCATGGTGCGCCAGTGGCAGACCACCTTCTACGAAAAACGCTACAGCCAGACCGACCCCCACCGCAAGACGGACTTCGTCAAGCTGGCCGAGGGCTTTGGCCTGAAGGGCTACCGCTGCAGAAACCTGCCGGAGTTTCAGACTGCTTTTGCCGATGCAATGAAGCAGAAAGGCCCTACCTGGATCGAGTGCATCATCGATAAGGACGAAAAGGTGCTGCCCATGATCCCCGGCGGCGGCGACATCAACGATATCATCATGGAATAAGGAGGGCACAGCAATATGGAATCCAACAAGCGCAGGGTCATCAGCCTGCTGGTGGACAACCAGAGCGGTGTTCTGGCCCGTGTGTCCAACCTGTTCTGCCGCCGCGGCTTCAACATCGACAGCCTGACGGTCTCGGCCACCAACGACCCGGCAGTCAGCCGCATCACCGTGACCATTACCAGCGATGACAAGGCCCTCAAGCAGCTGATCCTGCAGACCGAACGGCTGGAAGTTACCCGTCAGGTGTTCGTGCTGGACGGCGAAAAATCTCTGGAACGGGAACTGCTGCTGCTGAAGGTAGCATCCGATGTGCACAACCGCAGCGAGCTGCGGGAGATCGCCAGCATCTACAAGGCCAAGATCATCGACCTTTCGCCGGACAGCATGGTGTTCGAGCTGATCGGCAAGCCGGATAAGATCGATGCCTTCCTGAAAATGTTTACAGATTACAAAATTTTGGAGCAGTGCCGCACCGGCGTTACCGCACTGGAGCGCGGCGGGATGCATCAGCATATGCAGAAGCCTCCGCAGGAGGTGCGCGAAGCACAGCTGCCTCTGCCGGGGACCCACTGCCCGGAACGGACCTGAGCTTTTCCGCTCCACAGTGAGCGAAAAAATAAAATGTTTACAATCAGCCACTGAATAAACACAAAACAAAAAGGAGAACAACTACCATGGCTATCAAGAAATACTACGATTCCGACTGCAACCTCGGCGTGCTGGACGGCAAGACCGTCGCTGTCATCGGCTTCGGCAGTCAGGGCCACGCACACTCTGAGAATCTTGCCGAGAGCGGTGTCAATGTCGTTGTCGGCCTGCGCAAGGGCTCTGCTCACTGGGAGAAGGCTTCTGAGTTCGCAGCAACTCACGAGAACTTCAAGGTCATGGAAGTGGAAGAAGCTGCCAAGGCCGGCGACGTTGTCATGATGCTGGTGCCCGACGAGCTGTGCGCTGATATCTATAACAAGCAGGTGGCTCCCTACATGACCGAGGGCAAGGCACTGGCCTTTGCACACGGTTTCAACATCCACTTCAAGACCATCACCGCTCCTAAGAACGTTGACGTTATCATGATCGCTCCCAAGGGCCCCGGCCACATCGTCCGCCGCCTGTACACCGAGGGTGAGGGCTGCCCCTCTCTGATCTGCGTGGAGCAGGACTACACCGGCAAGGCTAAGGATATTGCTCTGGCATACGCTTCCGGCATCGGCGCAGGCCGTGCAGGCATCCTGCAGACAACCTTCAAGGAGGAGACCGAGACCGACCTGTTCGGCGAGCAGGCAGTGCTGTGCGGCGGTGTTTCCGAGCTGATCCACGCCGGCTTCGACACGCTGGTGGAAGCTGGCTACGAGCCCGAGATGGCATACTTTGAGACCTGCCACGAGATGAAGCTGATCGTTGACCTGATCAACGAGGGCGGCTTCTCCAAGATGCGTTACTCCATCTCCAACACCGCTGAGTACGGCGACTACCGCACCGGAAAGCGCCTGATCACTGCCGAGACCCGCAAGGAGATGAAGAAGGTCCTGACCGAGATCCAGGACGGCACCTTCGCTTCCGAGTTCCTGACCGAGATGAGCCCCAATGGCGGCCGCAAGGTGCACTTCCTGGCAAAGCGCCGCATGGAAGCAGAGCTGCCCATCGAGAAGGTCGGCGCAGAGCTGCGCAGCATGATGAGCTGGCTGAAGAAGTAAGGGGAAAACCCTCTCAGGCCGCCTTTCGGCGGCCAGCTCCCCCGAAAGGGGGAGCTTTTGTTGAAAGTGGAAACCTTATAGATCCTCCGCAAAAACCTCTCCCCTTCGGGAGAGGTGGCACGGCGTAGCCGTGACGGAGAGGGTTTTTGTCAGAAAAGAGGATTTGAAATGAGAAGCGACAATGTGACCAAGGGCTCGGAGCGCGCCCCGAACCGAAGCCTGTTTTACGCACTGGGCTACACCAAGGAAGAACTGGAGCGCCCGCTGATCGGCGTGGTTTCCGCATACAGCGAGATCGTGCCTGGCCATATGAATCTGGACAAGATCGCCGATGCCGTCAAGGCCGGCGTTGAGATGGCAGGCGGCACCCCCATCCTGATCCCCGCCATTGGCGTGTGCGACGGCATCGCCATGGGCCATGTGGGCATGAAGTACAGCCTTGCATCCCGTGAGCTGATCTGCGACAGCGTGGAGACCATGCTCATGGCCCACCAGCTGGACGGTCTGGTGCTGGTGCCCAACTGCGATAAGATCGTGCCCGGCATGGTGATGGCAGCGGTGCGCATGGATGTGCCCGCTGTGGTCTGCTCCGGCGGCCCCATGCTGGCCGGTACCTACGGCGGCGAAGAGGTCAGCCTTTCCAAGATGTTCGAGGCTGTGGGTGCCTACAAGGCCGGTATGATCACCGAGGATCAGCTGGAAGACTGCACCTGCAACTGCTGCCCCAGCTGCGGCAGCTGCTCCGGCATGTACACCGCCAACAGCATGAACTGCCTGTGCGAGGCCATCGGCATCGCACTGCCCGGCAACGGCACCATTCCTGCCGTCTACTCCAAGCGTCTGCAGCTGGCAAAGCACGCCGGTATGGCCATCATGGATATGGTCAAGAAGGGCATCACCGCACGCCAGATCATCAACGAGCGTTCCATCCGCAACGCTCTGACCTGCGATATGGCGCTGGGCTGCTCCACCAACACCGTGCTGCACCTGCTGGCCATCGCTTATGAGGCTGGTGTGCCCATCGACCTGAAGCTGTTCAATGAGATCAGCGCCAAGACCCCGAACCTGTGCCATCTGGCACCGGCCGGCCCCACCCACATGCCGGATCTCTACGCCGCAGGCGGCATCCCCGCCGTGCAGGCAGAGCTGGCCAAGAAGGGCCTGCTGGATCTGGATGTGCCCACCGTTACCGGCAAGACGCTGGGCGAGAACATCAAGGGCGCACACATCCTGAACGACAAGGCCATCCGTCCCATCGACAACCCCTACTCCCAGACCGGCGGTCTGCAGATCCTGTGGGGCAACATTGCACCGGACGGCTGTGTGGTCAAGCGCAGCGCCGTGGCCCCCGAGATGCAGCAGCATTCCGGCCCGGCCCGCGTGTTCAACAGCGAGGACGAGGCCATTGCTTCCATCTACGCGGGTAAGATCGTCCCGGGCGATGTGGTGGTCATCCGCTACGAAGGCCCCAAGGGCGGCCCCGGTATGCGTGAGATGCTGAACCCCACCTCCGCTCTGGCCGGCATGAAGCTGGACAAGACCGTGGCCCTCATCACCGACGGCCGCTTCTCCGGCGCAAGCCGCGGTGCAGCCATCGGCCATGTGAGCCCGGAGGCTGCTTCCGGCGGCCCCATCGGCCTGATCGAGGAGGGAGATACCATCAACATTGATATCCCCAATGCCTCCATCACGCTGGAGGTCAGCGATGAAGTTCTGGCCCAGCGCAAGGCAAAGTATGTTGCTCCCGAACCCAACATTAAGACCGGCTGGCTGAGCCGCTACGCACGCATGGTCACCAGTGCAAATCTGGGCGCTGTGCTGAAGTAAAAACTCCCTCAGTCAAACCCTTGCGGGTTTGCCAGCTCCCCCGGAGGAGGAGCCTTTTCCGTCTTATTGCGATGACGGAAGGAGTTTATCGTCCCCCACAAACAACAAAATCCCCGCTGTGCAGCTGCACAGCGGGGATTTTTTGCGATACGATGTTATTCTCCGTGGCCGAACAGCACCGCACGGAAGGTGCGGAAGATGATACGCCAGTCCACCAGAAAGCTGCGCTCCTTGACGTACTTCACATCCAGTGCCATCCATTCGTCAAAGCTCAGCTGGTTGCGGTGCGGCGCGATCTGCCAGTAGCAGGAAAGGCCGGGTGTCACGTACAGCCGCTGCCATTCATAGGGCGTGTACTGGGCTACCTCGCGGGGCAGCGCCGGGCGCGGGCCTACAATGCTCATATCGCCCTTGAGGATGTTCACCAGCTGCGGCAGCTCGTCGATGCTGGTCTTGCGGATGAAATGGCCCACACGGGTGATGCGCGGGTCATCCTTCATCTTGAACACCGGGCCGTCCATCTCGTTGTCCTTCAGCAGATCGTTGAGCTTGCTCTCGGCGTTCGGGCACATGGAACGAAACTTGTACAGCCGGAACAGCTTGCCATTGCGGCCCACCCGCCACTGGCTGAAGATGGGGCTTGAACCCGGGCTGTCAAGCCAGATTGCAAGGCTGGTGATGAGCAGCAGCGGCGAAAGCACCACCAGCGCCAGCAGAGAAAAGAAGATATCCTGTGCGCGGCGCACACACCAGTAGGCACGGTGCTCGTACAGGTTTGTTTTGCGGTCGATGGTGACTGGTTTGCGGATGCCAAACTCCGCGCCAGGTTCCTCCATCCAACCGGTCTGCAGCCAGTATTCCGCCTCTGGCGCAGTTGTTGTGGATGTCATGATTCGTTTCACTCCATTTTCCGGTTGATACTATAAAATAGGGGAGAGTCCCCAATCTCTCTCCATGCAGCTTTTTGCACCATATTGAGCAGCAAAACTGCACATTTTTATTATAATATCATGCATCCCAGTGGATTGCAAGCAGGATGCGGAGATTTCAACTGATATAACGGCAAATGTGGAAAATACAGGGGGGGGTAAGCTGCACTTTACCCGAACAGGCTCTTTGTATTGTGCATATATACGGAAAGGACTAATCCAACACAGATATACAGCATCAGCACCGAGCTGCCGCCCGCAGAATAGAAGGGCAAGGTGACGCCGATGACCGGCAGCAGACGCAGATTCATGCCCACGTTCACGGCGATCTGCGCCATCAAAGCACCGCCGATGCCGGCGCAGATGTAGCTGCCCAGCAGGTCCTCGCTGCGCGCACCGGTGGCAAAGGTCTTGATCACCAGTGCCAGCAGTGCCCCCAGCACGATGCACAGGCCCACAAAGCCAATGGCATTGCCCATCCAGCTGAGAATAAAGTCGTTGTGGGCATTGGGCACGCTGTAGTACCGCCCGCTGAACAGGCCGTTGCCGAAGATGCCGCCGGAGCCGATGGCAATCTCGCCGCGCTGCTGCTGGTAGATGATGTTTTTCCAAGTGGCTTCGTTGGGTGCCCAGCCGGTGGAATTCTCCGGGTCGATAACGGCCAGAATGCGGTACCACTGGTAGCCCTTGCCGATCTTATCGCTGAAAAAGGCAAACGCCGCCGCCACGGCCACAGCTGCCGCCGAGATGGCACCGATGATATACTTCCAGCTCAGGCCCGCTGCAAACATCATGCAGCAGCCGATGATGGCGTAGATGATGGCGGTGCCGTCGTCGCCCTGAATGTGGATAATGAGGATGGGCGCGGCCAGATGCAGCAGAAGCTTTGCCAGCTCCTTTGGCTCGTTGATGCGGCTGCGCACATTGTTCAGGTGCATGGCAAAGGTAAGGATAAAGCTGATCTTTGCCAGCTCCGTGGGCTGGAAGGTAAAGCCGCCCAGCTTGTACCAGGAGTAGTTGTCGGTGTCACCGGCGTTGAAGCCGATGGTCAGCGGGCCGATGGCCACATTGCGGATGAACAGCGTGGGCAGCACCAGACCCCATGTCAGGGCTACATGCACCGGCCACACCTTGACAAGGCTGCGGTAGTCGATGCAGGAGAGCAGCAGTGCGATCACGATGCCAAGCCCGGCGGCTGCCGCCTGCACCAGCGCGCGGCGGTAATCGCCGATGCCGGTAATGGCACCAGTGATCTCGTCCGTGGCAAAGCCATTGCCCTGCTTTGCGGCCCAGGAGGCCAGAGCCACCACCGCCATGGTGCTGCTGAAGATGCACAGCAGAAGATAGATCTTATCGGTTCGTTTAAAATATTGTCGAATGCTTTCCAAGAAAGCACCACCTTTCGTTCCCGGATGCACACCGGGTTTTGCCGCTGCAGCGGGCAATACCAACCCAGTTTATCCTATTATACACAGCCTGCACACCGTTTGCAATCCACCGGGTGTGACAGCTTTGCAAAATCCACACGAATGCTTGACAAAGCAGACCGCACCATCTACAATGAAGGTGCAGCAGAAAGCTCCTTTGCAGAGCGCCTGCCGCGCAAAGAAAATGGCAGGAAGATGCCTGCTGGAAAAGGGCGGCGTGCCGCATTGGGCGGCAGATATGCCCGGAGGAAATGGGAATGGAACACGATATGCTCCGCCGTTTTGGGTGTGCACTGTGCGCTCTGGCTTTCGCGCTCACAGCGCTGCCCACAGCGGCTTTTGCACAGCAGCCGGAAGAACAGGCGGCTGTACAGCAGAGCCTTTCGGCCACAGATGTGCGCGAGATGCAGCAGGCAGATGCTGCTGTGACCGCACTGACCGGAGGCAGCGACTATGCACAGATGACCGAGGACGAGCGCACAGATGCTGC
The DNA here is from genome assembly GCF_003604105.1 of Faecalibacterium sp. AF10-46. Taxonomy (NCBI): domain Bacteria; kingdom Bacillati; phylum Bacillota; class Clostridia; order Eubacteriales; family Oscillospiraceae; genus Faecalibacterium; species Faecalibacterium sp. AF10-46. The sequence continues at coordinate 32,040 of NZ_QVGY01000013.1, forward strand.
TTTGCAGCAGCTGGATGCGCTGACCGCACAGGGCCTTGTAAAGCAGGGGTCTGTCTACACCGATGCCGAAAACGGCATGATCAGCTTTACCTACAGCTGCGGCGCGCTGGGCGGCATCTTGCTTACCGACCCGGAGGAGGAGAACACCGCAGCCCTGCCGGAGCTGGACGAGAGCCAGCTGCAGGAGCTGGCAGAGAACAAGCGGGTGGGCACGGCGGCGATCTATTATGCGTTTGACAACACGATCAACAGCACCCGCTACCCGTATTATGCCTACATGCAGAGCTATTGGGATTCGGTGGGCCTGCAGACGGATCTGGATACCACCGTTACCGTATCCGACCTGCGCAGGATGGGCCGCTACGACCTGTGCATCCTGAGCACCCACGGCGCGTACTATACCTATGAATACGGCTGGCTGTTCAAAAAGACTGCCACGGAACCGCTGATCCTGCTGACCGAGAGATCGGATTTCTGGAGCGATCTGCGCTATGGCTTTGACCTGCTGGCCCACCGCGTGGTCAAGGTGAACGGCATGTACGCCGTCAACGGCGATTTCTTCCGCAGTGCCTACCGCGGCAACGGCATCGTGCTCAGCGAGACCTGCGAGTTCTACGGCAAGAACGGCCATGTGGATACCTCTATGGCAGACGGCCTGCTGGCAGGCGGTGCCAAGGCGGTGATGGGCTATGTGAACAATGTCTACTCGGTGTATTCCCGCAGTATGCTGTGGGCCGCTGTGAACCGGATGATCGAGGGCGAAACGCTGGAACAGGCCGTGGACTATGCCAAGAGCATCTACGGCACCGATGATATCATCTGGTACAACGAGCAGGGCGGCAGACGGCCCCATGCGGCAGCATCCTATGCGATGCTCAGCGGAGACCGAAGCGCTGCACTGCCCAACCCCTACACGGCAGCGGATGTGGATGCGGCGGCGTAAGCAACACACGGCATTGCACTTTTGCACAAAGTATATTATACTAAGGGACGGCAGAGCATTCTGCCGTCCCTTTTGCTTTATAAAATGAGGTAAGCTTCATGTCAGAATATATCACCCATTCCCGCGCCGAGACGGTGGCGCTGGGTGCCCGTATGGCCGCAGTGCTGGCACCGGGTTCGCTGGTTGCGTTCACCGGCGGGCTGGGCGCGGGCAAGACCGCCTTTACCGAGGGCCTTGCCGAGGGCCTTGGCTGCACCGACCCGGTGTCCAGCCCAACCTTTGCCATTGTGAACTACTACCGCGGCCCAAAGCCGCTGGCGCACTTTGACCTGTACCGTATTTCCACTGAGAACGACCTGTGTGCTGCAGGCTTTTACGATTATTTGGATCAGGGGGCCATTGTGGCAGCAGAGTGGAGCGAGAACTTTGCAGACCTGCTGGCACTGGAAAACCCCATCCGGGTGGATATCCAGCGCGTGGACGAAAATACCCGCAGGATCACCATTGAGGGGGTAACGCTATGAACATCTTAGCTGTGGATACAGCGGGCAAAACGGCTGGTGTGGCTCTTTTGCAGGATGACCGCCTGCTGTACGAGGTGTATCTGGACGCAGGCATGACCCACAGCGAAACGCTGATGCCCATGATCGACACCTGCCTGAAGATGTGCGGCATGACCTGTGCAGAGATTGACTTGTACGGTGTCAACGCAGGCCCCGGCAGTTTTACCGGGCTGCGCATCGGTCTGGCGGCGGTCAAGGGTCTGGCCTTCCCGCGGGAAACGCTGTGCGCACCGGTCTCCACGCTGGAAGCACTGGCCGCAGCCCACACGGGCGAGGGCACCGTGCTGTGCGCACTGGATGCCCGCCGTGCGCAGGTATACAGTGCCGCGTTCGACCTTGCCACCCACAGCCGCCTGCTGGAAGACGATGCCCGGGCGGTGGCAGATCTGGCCGATTTTGTAGAAAATTGCAAAAAGCCCCTGTTTTTTGTTGGTGATGGCGCATCTCTGTGCTATAATAAATACGGCAGTGTGCCGGGCGTGCTGCAGGCACCTGCGGCCCTGCGCGGCGGGCGTGCTGCTGCAGTGGCTCTTGTGGCAAAGCAGATGGCCGAAGCCGGAAAGGCTGTGCTGCCGGAGGCTGTGCTGCCGGACTACCACCGCCTGAGTCAGGCCGAGCGGGAGCGCGCAGAGCGCCTTGCAGCAGAAGCTGCAGCCAATGCCGCCCAAAACAAGGAGCAGGCATAAAACCCTGCGTGACTGAGAGAAAGGAACATTTCCATGGCAAAACCCATTGCACTGGCCGCTGACCACGGCGGATTTGAACTGAAAGAAGCTGTCAAGGCGCATCTGAAGGAGCTGGGGCTGGAATACATCGATTTTGGCACCCATAGCACCGACAGCGTGGATTACCCCGATATGGCCGTGCCCGCCTGCGATGCAGTTGTGAGCGGCGAGTGCAGCAAGGCACTGCTGTTCTGTGGCACCGGCGTGGGCATCAGCATGGCAGCAAACAAGATCAAGGGCATCCGTGCCTGCTGCTGCTCTGACAGCTTCAGCTGCGAGTATACCCGCCGCCACAACGATGCCAACGCCCTGTGCATGGGCGGCCGCGTCGTGGGTGCAGGCTTGGCCTGCCAGCTGGTGGATCTCTTCCTGAATACGGAGTTTGAGGGCGGCCGCCATCAGCGCCGCATCGACAAGCTGACCGCACTGGAGAACCGCTGATTCTTAGGTTTGACGATTGGAATGGCCGCCGTTTTACTCTGGCCATGAATCAAGGAAAAAATATTTTTTGATTTCGCGTTTGTCGCGGCCCCGACGCTTGTCAAGGCAAAGCCCTTCCATCTGCTATCGCAGATCGCTCGCCTGCTTGAAAGACCCACTGGGGCTTTCATTGCTGCGCAACCGCAGGGCCGCTCCAAACGCATTTTCACGAAAAAGGCCATAAGGGAAGATGAATCTTTTCGTTACGACCCTTCCTGTGAAAAAGAGCATTCAAAAAATCCGCAGATTTTTTGAATGCTCAAAATATAAAAATAAAATTTCCACTGACAATGGCGAAGCGTATGCGGAGCTGTTTTAAATCGTAATCTTGGACCCGATAGAGTTATCTATTTAAAATAAGGAGCGTGTTTTTATGACCCCGATGATCGTTGAGCATCCGCTGCTGCAGCACAAGCTGAGCATTCTGCGCAACAAGCAGACCGGCACCAAGGAGTTCCGTGACCTCGTTGGCGAGATCGCGACCCTGCTGTGCTACGAAGCGACCCGTGACCTGCCTCTGGAAGAGGTGGAGATTGAAACACCCATCACCATGGCAAAGACCAAGGTGCTGGCTGGCCGCAAGCTGGCTCTGGTGCCCATCCTGCGCGCAGGCATGGGTATGCTGGACGGTATGCTGACCCTGCTGCCCGCTGCAAAGGTGGGCTTCATCGGCCTGTACCGCGACGAGGAGACCCTGCAGCCTGTGGAGTACTTCTGCAAACTGCCGCAGGATATCGCAGAGCGCGATGTTCTGGTTCTGGACCCGATGCTGGCTACCGGCGGCAGCGCCATTGATGCCATCACCCAGATCAAGAAGCATGGCGCAAAGCGCATCAAGTTCATCGGCCTGATCGCCGCTCCGGAAGGCATCAAGGCCCTGCACGAGGCACACCCTGATGTGGACATCTACCTCGGCGCAGAGGACGACCACCTGAACGAGAACGGCTACATCGTTCCCGGTCTGGGCGACGCCGGCGACCGCATCTACGGCACCAAGTAAGAAACTGTATCACGGAAGGGCAGCTGGGAACAGCTGCTCTTTTTTGTGCAGACGAAAAGGGGAACGACGGCTGTCGTTCCCCTTTGTGCGTTATGGAAAAACTTAGATCTCGGCCAGAATGGCATCGCCCATGGCGGTGCAGCCAAGGCAGATGCAGCCCTCGCTCATGTTGTCGGCGGTGCGCAGGCCCTTGTCCAGCACCTTGTTCACGGCGGTCTCAATGGCATCGGCCTCCTCGGCCATGCCGAAGGAGTAGCGCAGCATCATGGCGGCAGACAGGATGCAGGCGGTGGGGTTCACGATGTCTTTGCCCGCAATATCGGGGGCCGAGCCGTGGATGGGCTCATACAGGCCGCGAGTGCCGTCGCCCAGAGAGGAGGACGGGATCATGCCGATGGAGCCGGTGATCATGGAAGCCTCGTCCGAGAGGATGTCGCCGAACATGTTCTCGGTAACGATCACGTCGAACTGGACGGGGTTCTTGACAATCTGCATGGCGCAGTTGTCCACGAACATCTCGCTGTATTCCACATCCGGGTATTCGGCCTGCAGACGGTGCATCACACTGCGCCACAGACGGCTGGTGTCCAAAACGTTTGCCTTGTCCACACAGCACAGTTTCTTGCGGCGCTTGCGTGCGGTCTCAAAGCCGATGCGGCCGATGCGCTCGATCTCGTGCTCCGCGTAGGGCATGGAGTCGATGGCCTGCTTCTCGCCGCTGGCGAGGGTGTGGGTCTCGTGATTGCCAAAGTATACGCCGCCGATCAGCTCACGCACGATGATGAAATCGATGCCCTGTGCCACGATCTCGGGCTTCAGGGGGCTGGCAGGAGCCAGCTGCGGCCAGATCTTGGCCGGGCGGTTGTTGGAATACAGGCCCATGCCTGCACGCAGGCGCAGCAGGCCCTTCTCCGGGCGCTGCTCACCGGGCAGACCCTCCCACTTGGGGCCGCCCACGGCACCCAGCAGGACGCTGTCCGCAGCAAGGCACTTGTCCAGCTCGTGCTGGGGCAGGGGGTCGCCGTATTTGTCAATGGCTTCGCCGCCCATGGCAGCGTCGGTATAGTGGAAGGTGTGACCGTACTTTTCGGCCACCTTGTCAAGCACGCGGATGGTCTGCTTGACGATCTCCGGGCTGGAGCAGTCGCCCCAGATGACAGCAATGTTTTTTTCCATTGGTTGTTCCTCTTACTTCTTATTCTTGATGGACTTCATCAGTCCACCGGCGGAGATGATCTCCTGAATGAACGGCGGGAAGGGCTCGGCATGGAACACCTTGCCGTTGGTCTCGTCGGTGATCACGCCGGTGTCAAAATCGACGCTGACGGTGTCGCCCGCATTGATGGCATCCACAGCCTCCGGGCACTCCATGATGGGCAGACCGATGTTGATGCTGTTGCGGTAGAAGATGCGGGCAAAGCTCTTGGCAATGACCACCGAGATACCGGCGGTTTTGATGCACAGCGGTGCGTGCTCACGGGAGGAGCCGCAGCCGAAGTTCCAGCCGCCCACCATGATGTCGCCGTCCTTCACCTTCTTGACGAAGTCCTTGTCAATGTCCTCCATGCAGTGGCTGGCCAGCTCTTTGGCATCCTGCGTGTTCAGGTGGCGGGCCGGGATGATGACATCGGTATCCACATTATCCGGGTATTTGAAAACAGAACCTTTTGCGTTCATTGTTGTGCTCCTTTCCGATCAGACCGTGCGGGGGTCGGTGATGCAGCCGGTCAGTGCGCTGGCAGCGGCGGTGGCGGGAGAAGCAAGGTAGACCTCGCTCTTTACATGGCCCATGCGGCCCACAAAGTTGCGGTTGGTGGTGGAAACGCAGCGCTCGCCCTCGGCCAGAATGCCCATGTAGCCGCCCAGACAGGGGCCGCAGGTGGGGGTGGACACGATGCAGCCTGCATCAATAAAGGCAGTGGTCCAGCCGCGCAGGATGCATTCCTTGTAAACGGCCATGGTGGCGGGGATGATGATGCCGCGCACGCCCTTGGCAATGTGCTTGCCCTTGAGCACGTTGTAGGCGGCTTCCATGTCCTCCAGACGGCCGTTGGTGCAGCTGCCGATCACAACCTGATCGATCTTGATGTCCTTGCCCTCGCTGGCAAGGTGGGTGTTCTCGGGCAGGTGGGGGTAGCTGACGGTGGGTTCCAGCTTGTCGAGGTCGATCTCAATGGTCTTTTCGTACTCGGCATCCGGGTCGGCCTCAAAGAACACCGGCTCACGCTGGCTGCGGCCCTTGAGGTAAGCCTTGGTCACATCGTCTACGGGGAAGATGCCGTTCTTGGCACCGGCTTCGATGGCCATGTTGCAGATGCACAGGCGGTCGTCCATCGTCAGGCTGGCAACGCCCGGGCCGGTGAACTCCATGGATTTGTACAGCGCACCGTCCACACCGATCATGCCGATGATGTGCAGGATCAGGTCTTTGCCGGAGACGCGGGGGCCGAACTTGCCCTTGAGCACGAACTTGATGGCAGAGGGCACCTTGAACCATGCCATGCCGGTGGCCATGCCTGCGGCCATATCGGTGGAGCCTACGCCGGTGGAGAAGGCACCCAGTGCACCATAGGTGCAGGTGTGGCTGTCCGCACCGATCACGCAGTCGCCTGCGGTCACGATGCCTTTTTCCGGCAGCAGGGCGTGCTCAATGCCCATCTGGCCCACATCATAGAAGTTGAGGATGTCGTATTTGTTGGCGAACTCGCGGCACTGCTTGGACTGGGTGGCGCTCTTGATGTCCTTGTTGGGCACAAAGTGGTCCAGCACGATGGCAATGTGCTCTTTGTCGAACACACCGTCAAAACCGGCCTTTTCAAACTCGTTGATGGCAACCGGGGTGGTGATGTCGTTGCCCAGCACGATGTCCAGCTTTGCATTGATGAGCTGGCCTGCCTTGACCTCGGCAAGACCGGCATGTGCGGCAAGAATTTTCTGCGTCAGGGTCATTCCCATGATGGTACTCTCCTTTTATACTTATAGGCGGCTCGCCCTCTCCGTCTGCTCCCGCTGGTCGCATCCACCTCCCCCAAAGTGGGAGGCCTTGGCAGTCCACGCAAAGTTACCGGTTTCGCCAGAGGCTCTCCCTTTGGGAGAGCTGTCACCGCAGGTGACTGAGAGGGCGAGGATGTTACTTATTATTGATCGCGCTCACCAGTGCCTTGATGCCAGCCACGATGATATCGGTGTCGGTGCCGGCACCCCAGGTGACGGTGTTATCGCCCCAGACAAGGCCGACGTAGGAGGCGGCGCGGGAGGTGGAGCCTTCGTCCAGACTGTGCTCGGAGTAGGTCTCGAGGTGGAACTCCATGCCGGTGGCGCTCTGGATGGCGTTTGCCACAGCGTCCAGACGGCCATTGCCCACCGAGGTGACCACCTTGCGCTGACCGTTCAGCTCCAGCGTGACGGTGGCGGTGATGCCGCTCACCTGTGCAAAGTGGGCTTCCAGAACGTTGAGCGGCTTGCAGCGGTTGAGGAAGGCATCCTCGAAGATGTGCAGCACCTCGTTTGCGCTCAGCTCCTTGTGGCTGTGGTCGGAAACGCTCTTGACCTTGTAGCCCAGAGCCTCGCGCATTTTGGGCGGCAGGTTGTAGCCGTAGTTCTGTTCCAGCACAAAGCCGATGCCGCCCTTGCCGCTCTGGCTGTTGATGCGGATAACATCGGCATCGTAGGTGCGTCCGATGTCGTGGGGGTCAACGGGGATGTAGGGGCAGGTCCAGCGGTGTTCGCCATGCTCCTTGCGGAAAGCCATGCCCTTTGCAATGGCATCCTGATGGCTGCCGGAGAAGGCGGCAAACACCAGCTGACCGGCGTAGGGGGTGCGCTCGTAAATGTGCATCCGGGTCACCCGCTCGTAGGTGGCGCAGATGTCCGGCATATCGGAGAAGTCCAGCTTGGGGTCCACGCCGTGGCTGTACATGTTCATTGCCAGCGTCACGGCATCCACGTTGCCGGTGCGCTCGCCGTTGCCGAACAGGCAGCACTCCACGCGCTGTGCACCCGCCAGCACGGCCAGCTCTGCGCAGGCCACGCCGGTGCCGCGGTCGTTGTGGGGATGGGTGGAGATGATCACGCTGTCGCGGTATTTCAGGTGCTTGTCGCAGTACTCGATCTGGTTTGCGTAGACGTGCGGCATGCTCATTTCCACGGTAACGGGCAGGTTGATGATCATGGGGCGGTCCGGGGTGGGCTGCATGATGTCCAGCACGGCGTTGCACACATCCACGGCATAGTCCACCTCGGTGCCGGTAAAGCTCTCGGGGCTGTACTCGAACAGGAAGTTGCCCTCATACTCCTCGCTCAGCTGCTTGACCAGCTTTGCGCCGTCGGTGGCGATCTGCTTGATCTCTTCCTTGCTCTTGTGGAACACCTGCTCGCGCTGGGCCACAGAGGTGGAATTGTAGAAGTGGATCACCGCGCGGGGTGCGCCCTTGACGGCCTCAAAGGTCTTGCGGATGATGTGGTCACGGCACTGGGTCAGCACCTGCACGGTGACATCCTCGGGGATCATGTTCTTTTCGATCAGGGTGCGCAGAAACTCATACTCGGTGTCGCTGGCGGCAGGAAAGCCCACCTCGATCTCCTTGAAGCCGATCTTTACCAGCATCTGGAAGAACTCCAGCTTTTCCTCAAGGCTCATGGGCACGATCAGGGCCTGATTGCCGTCGCGCAGGTCCACGCTGCACCATGCGGGGGCTTTTTCAATGTGATCCTTCTTTACCCAGCTGTCATAGCCTGCGGGTACCGGGTAGTAACCCGGAGCGTACTTGGTTGCGTCCATCATAATGTGCGGCCTCCTAAACGATTTACACTTCTTGCTCCATGCTCTTTGTGAGCGTCCTCGCCCTCTCAGTCTCACATTCGTTCGACAGCTCCCCCAAAGGGGGGAGCCCTTGGCAAAACCGGAAACTTTGCCGTACTGCCAAGGCCTCTCACTTTGGGAGAGGTGGCACGGCGTAAGCCGTAACGGAGAGGGCAAGCCTGCTTCCAAAAGGCAGATATACGAAAAGGCTCTCGTCTTTCAAGGCGAAAACCTTGAGAGACGAGAGCCTGTAAAGTTCAAACTACAGGGCACCCGTGGTACCACTCTCTTTGCTGCGCCTTTGGGCACAGCCGCTTTGCACGATCGGCTTTTTGCGGCGAATCGCTGTCCTTGTAACGGTGGACATCCGTCAGAGCCTACTTGTGTGTTCAGCCCTGCCGCTCAGGGGCCAGTAACCGAAGCCCTTTGCACCCGCCTTGCACCACCCGGCGGCTCTCTGTACGCAGAAGAAATTCGTTTTTTCCCCGTCAACGCATTTGTGCTTTTTTCAAAGTGGACTAAGTTTAGCATGATTCGCGGGCAGTGTCAAGCAATCTGACTCATTCTCAAAATGAAACAATTTCACAAAATATGGGGCAGAATTTCCCAAAATTGTGCACGGGTCGATTCGATGCATTTTTCGGTCGATTCGTGTCAAACGAATGCCCGGGGGGAGCTACGGGTGTATGATAGGATCAAAGATAGAACAGAGGAGGTACACCCTACATGAAACTACGTACCCGTAAATTCCTTGCCGGGCTGCTGAGCCTTGGCCTGCTGCTGCAGGCGGCAAGCCCCCTCAGCGCACTGGCGGCAGAGGATGCTCCCGTGGCGACGCATACTCTGACCGTTACGGTGGGCAATACTACTTACAACCTGACGGCGAATGGTGGAACTGTCAGCTCTGACGAGACATGGCCTTTAGGTTATCCCGCCGTGTCTTATGACGATGGCTTTGCGTTTGAAGGCGGCTTTAATGGCGATGTAACCCTTAACGGTGGAGAAAACGTCACCATCAAGGGTGAATCTTACGCCGTGAATGGTAGCCTGAATGCAACTGTCAATGATCTGACCGTCACAAAATCCGATTCCGGCACTGATGCTGCGATTCGCGGTGAGGCAACGATTACTAGCGCTGGTGATGTGAGAATCAGCGGCAACCTTGACTATAATAACATCAGCTTGGTAAATCAGGCTGTTGAAGGCAAGCTGACTGTGAACAGCGCACAGGATGTGAGCATTGACGGCATCCTCAACGGCGGTGCAGATATCAACTGTCAGACCCTTTCTCTGAATTGCGGAAACGGCTCGACCGTCAGCGGAACCCTGACCGTGCACAATGCGCAAAAAATTCAGGCTACCGCTTTTGCTATTTATGGCGTAATCGGCGACAGGGGTAAAGCAGGCAAGCTGGTACTTGATCACTGCACTGGTGCGGTCACGCTTTGCAATACCTACGGTAGTTATGAGGCCGTTCAAGCGGGCACGGTGGAGGTAAGGAATCTGCCGACTGGTTACGTTGCCCGCTATTATGCAGGCAGCTCCGAGGCCGAGAGCACTGAGACCCAGGACGCGAATGATTGTGCAAGATACTCTTATTTCAGAATCGAGTATGTGAATCCGAGCAACAAGACGCTCACGCTGACGAATGCCAAGGCTTACACGGATGCAGAGTACACCACGGAGCTGATCAATGCAACGAGCGCAAACGGCACTTCTACCTATCATGTGGACGAGGGCAAGACAGTCTACGTCAAGGCTGTTGCACCGGGCGAAGGCCAGTGGAAGTTTGGTGGCTGGATAGACCGTGAAGAAACCAGCGAAAAAATCACTGTTACCGTGACCGAAGATATGACCCTGACTGCTAAATGGGTAGAACGGACCACCCATACCCTTACCCTGAAGTATGCCGAAGCCTATGAGGGCGAAACCAAGTTGGTTGGCACTGCTGGTGAAAATGGCACCACTACCTATACGGTAGAAAACGGCAAAGAACTGACCATCAAGGCCGTTGCGCCGGACGAGACCCAACAGTGGATGTTTAAGGGCTGGACTGGCAGCAACAAGACCGACAAAGAAATCAACGTTACTGTGCACGAAAACATGGCCCTGACCGCTAAATGGGTCGTGGAAACCCCTGAACCTGATGAGGGTGAAGAAGTTCCATACGGCATCACGGTCACGATAGGCAATAATCCTCCCATTGAAGTGACCAGCGAAAACTGCGGGCACATTCTTGGAGTCGGAAACGACAAGCTCACCTATGACCCGGATACCCACACCCTGACCGGTACCGGCAGCTTTGGCAAGATGAAGGTCGAGATCACTGACGATCTCGAGGATAAGGTGGATGTGGTACTGAGCAATGCGAACGGTGCTGTGGTAAATGGCAGCCTGACCGTTACCGGCGCACAGGATGTGAAGGTAACGGGCGTATCCTCCACCGCCCTTATCACGGGGGACGCTACTATTACCTGCGCCGGTGACATCCTGATGGATAATACCGGTTCTGGCAATGTGCTGGGTTATGGTGACCACGGCAATCTCGATGTTCAGAGCGCACAGAATGTGACCATCCATGGTGAGGGCCGTACAGGCACCGATGAAGATGGAAACAACTATACCATCTATGGCAGAGCCGAGATTGAGTGCAGCGGTAATGTGGAGATCACCAGCCAGAATGGCGGTGCAGTTTGGGACCCGGTCGTGATCACCAAGGCGGCTAATGTGACGATCACTGCAAACCAGCGCGCTGTCTGGGATTCGCGCAGTTACCTCGATTCGTCCATCAATTGCAGTGGTAAAGTGAAAATCACAAGTAAGACTGCTGCGGCACTCCATGATGGCAAGCTGACGATCAATGGCGCAACAGACGTGACCATTTCTGGCAATCGCAACGATGGAGCAACCGTTGGCGGCAACGTTACCATTACCTGCTCCGGCCCTGTGGTGCTGGAAAACACGGGCGGCGGAAATGCTGTCAGCGGTGAGTTGAAATACACCCCGACTCATACACAGAAGTATGAGATCAAGACCGGCACGACTGCTGAAAGTGCAGAAGTTGTCTATCCGGGCGAAAGCGGCACAGGCTACACGGGTGCTTTTAATGATCCGTACATCAACATTGCCCCGGCAAGCAGCGGTGACACCACCCCCGATGATACCGGTACGGTGGACTCCGATTCCGGCGCAGGCGGCGCTGTTGCAGCCGTTCTGGTGGGCGGTGCAGCAGTCTGGGGCGGCTACGAGATCACTACCCGGGTGATCCTGCACAACATCCTGCCCGAGGGTGCAGAGATCCCCGCAAACCGCGGCCAGCTGGCACTGCTGGTGTGGAACACCGCAGGCAGACCTGAACCTGTGAACACCCCGGCCTTTGCGGATGTGGCAGATGCCGACACCGCCAAGGCAGCCCAGTGGTGTGTGGAACAGGGCATCATGGATGCCAAGAGCGAGAGCACCTTCAAGCCGGAAGGCTGGATGCCCAAGTTCAAGACCATTGAAGTGTGGGAAAGGGCTTTCCCCAAGCAGTAAACCCATGCTGAACCAAAGAGAGCAGCTTCGGCTGCTCTCTTTTTGTGTGCAAAGGGAACCTTTGTTAACAAACTGCTAAGTTTTTGGAAAGTTCTGCTCGAATTGCTGTTGCGCCCGGTTTTACTGTGCTATACTACTTGCATCAGGAACCAAAGGAGGAATTGCCCCATGAAAGAAGTCAAACCTTCCAAAAAGCCGCTGGCGATTTACTACGCCATCGTGCTGGCGGTCCTGCTGCTGCTCAACCTTGTGCTGCTGCCGTGGATGAGCGAGCGTCAGGTGGAGGAAGTGGACTACGGTACCTTTATGACCATGACCGAGGAAAAGAACATCGGCCGTGTGGATATCGAATCCAACCAGATCATTTTTACCGATAAAGAGGAAAAGCAGGTCTACAAGACCGGCCTGATGAACGACCCGGAGCTTACCCAGCGCCTGTATGATGCCGGAGCACAGTTTTCCAGCGAGATCGTGGAGCAGGGGTCGCCGATGCTCAATTTCCTGATCTGGTTTGTGCTGCCCATCCTGCTGTTCAGCTTCATCGGCAACCAGATGAACAAAAAGCTGATGGAAAAGGCCGGCGGCGGCCCGGGGTCCATGATGTTCGGCGGCGTGGGCAAGTCCAACGCCAAGGTCTATGTGCAGTCCACCCACGGCATCCGCTTTGCGGATGTGGCCGGTGAGGATGAAGCAAAGGAAAACCTGCAGGAGATCGTGGATTATCTGCACGACCCCGGCAAGTACGAGAGCATTGGCGCATCCATGCCAAAGGGCATCCTGCTGGTGGGCCCTCCGGGCACCGGCAAGACCATGCTGGCTAAGGCTGTGGCAGGCGAATCCAATGTGCCCTTCTTCTCCATTTCCGGCTCTGAATTCGTGGAGATGTTCGTGGGCATGGGCGCATCCAAGGTGCGCGACCTGTTCCGGCAGGCCAAGGAAAAGGCCCCCTGCATTGTGTTCATCGATGAGATCGATGCCATCGGTCAGAAGCGCAACAGCGGCAATCTCGGTGGCAACGACGAGCGTGAGCAGACTTTGAACCAGCTGCTCACCGAGATGGACGGCTTTGAGGGCAACACCGGCGTCATCATTCTGGCGGCCACCAACCGCCCGGATTCTCTGGACCCGGCCCTGACACGTCCCGGACGTTTTGACCGCCGTGTTCCGGTGGAGCTGCCCGACCTCAAGGGCCGCGAAGAGATTTTGAAAGTGCACGCCAAAAAGGTGGCACTGGCCCCGGGCATCGACTTCAACACCGTGGCCCGCATGGCTTCCGGTGCATCCGGTGCGGAACTTGCCAACATCGTCAACGAAGCAGCTCTGCGCGCTGTGCGTGCAGGCCGCAAGAGCGTGACGCAGGCCGATCTGGAGGAGAGCATCGAGGTGGTCATTGCAGGCTACCAGAAGAAGAATTCTATCCTCACCGACAAGGAAAAGTGCATCGTGGCCTACCACGAGATCGGCCATGCACTGGTGGCGGCCAAGCAATCCAACTCTGCCCCTGTGCAGAAGATCACCATTATCCCCCGCACCTCCGGCGCACTGGGCTACACCATGCAGGTGGACGAGGGCAACCACTACCTGATGAGCAAGGAAGAGCTGGAAAACAAGATCGCCACCCTTACCGGCGGACGCGCCGCCGAGGAAGTGGTGTTCCAATCCATCACCACCGGTGCCTCCAACGATATTGAGCAGGCCACCAAGCTTGCCCGCGCCATGCTCACCCGCTACGGCATGAGCAAGGACTTTGACATGGTGGCGTTGGAGACCGTGAACAACCAGTATCTGGGCGGCGACACCTCGCTGGCCTGCTCGGCCCAGACCCAGCGCGAGATCGACCAGAAGGTGGTGGGGCTGGTCAAGGCCCAGCACGAAAAGGCTGTCCAGATTTTGACCGACAACCGCGCCAAGCTGGACGAGCTGGCACGGTATCTGTACCAGAAGGAGACCATCACCGGCGAGGAGTTCATGGAGATCCTGAACCGGGAACCGGCACAGGCCCAGTGACCCCGGCGGCAGAGCTTCCAAAAAAATTTTTATAGCCTGCTGCAATAATCCCGCCGCCGCATCCGTTTATAAGACAGATGCGGCGGTTTTGTATTACACCGCATGGCAGACCATGGTTTTCCACAAAACAAAAATGTGCGGTGCAAAACCGCCGTCAACGGAGGTATTCCAAATGAAACTGAACCATAAATTTGTCCGTACCGTCACCACCACCGCAGCAGTGCTGGGTGCTGCCGCCATGCTGAGCGTGGGCGCATTTGCCGCAGAGGCAGACATCAACGACCCTGCTGCCGCAGGCTATCTGCCTCCGCAGGAGCAGATGGTGCAGGGGGATATCGCCCTGCACAGCGCCGATGTGGCGATCGGCGAAAAGGACCCCACCTACGGCGGCTACGGCGCACCGGAGGGAAACCCCATTCAGGGCAACATCATGCTGATCTCCGGCGATGAGCTGGCCGCCCCGTCCGCAGATGCAGCGGCGAAAAAGAGCGAGGCACGTTACACCGTCAAGGGCCTGTTCGGCAGAGAAGTGCTGTACACTGCCCGCCAGAAGGACAGTGTGCTGACGCTGGATGTGCCCGCCGGTTCTGCTACCTTCCGCACCACCGTGCAGGACATGCAGACCCTGCTGAACGAGGGCGTGAGCACGCTGGTGGTCCAGACCGAGAAGGGCTCCACCACCCTGAACCTGTCTCTGCTGGTGGAGGGCCAGAAGGGCACCGACCGCGTGGTGCTGCGCCGACTGGGCGAAAACACCTTCCTCACCGTGGGCCTGCGCTGCCGCCGCGATTTGATCGTGGGGCGCTGACCGCTTGACAGATGAACCCTCTCAGTCTCGCATACGCTCGACAGCTCCCCCGAAAGGGGGAGCTTTTTTGCGCCTTCCGTCAGATGCGAAAGCTCGCCCTTCGGGAGAGCTGGCATCGCACAGCGATGACTGAGAGGGTTTCTACGCCTGAGAGCGCAAGGCTGCATACGGTTGTTAAGTTTTTGAAAATTTGCGCAGATGTCTTTGCAAAGTCTGCCGGGAGATGTTATAGTTAAATTGAAACAGTATGTATTCCCGATAGAAAGGAAAAAACGCCATGGAGCATTTTGTGGAGTTTGAGGACGTTTGCAAATATTATCAGACCGGCAGTGTGAAGATCGCCGCCGCAGACCACCTGAATTTCTATGTGGATAAGGGCGAGTTCTGCATCATCGTGGGGCCTTCCGGCGCAGGCAAGACCACCCTGCTGAACATCCTCGGCGGCATGGACAGCTGCGACGAGGGCAACGTCTGGCTGGACGGCCAGAACGTGAGCCACTTTACCGCCAGAGAGCTGACCACCTACCGCCGGTACGATGTGGGCTTTGTGTTTCAGTTCTACAACCTTGTGCAGAACCTGACCGCACTGGAGAATGTGGAGCTGGCCAGCGAGATCTGCCGCGACCCGCTGGACCCCAAAGAGACCCTGCGCAGCGTGGGTCTGGGGGAGCGGCTGAACAACTTCCCGGCCCAGCTTTCCGGCGGCGAGCAGCAGCGGGTGTCCATTGCCCGCGCACTGGCCAAAAACCCCAAGCTGCTGCTCTGCGACGAGCCCACCGGTGCACTGGATTACAAGACCGGCAAGCAGGTGCTGGCCCTTTTGCAGGATACCTGCCGCCGCACCGGCCGCACGGTGATCGTTATTACCCACAACACCGCCCTGACGGCGATGGCAGACCGCATCATTCAGGTGCGCAGCGGTAAGATCGTCTCCAATCAGGTCAACGAGCACCCTGTGCCGGTGCAGGAGATTGAGTGGTGAGAGCTGTGCTGAAAAGTTATCGTAAAAACATCCTGCGGGAAATGAAGGACAACCTGAGCCGCATGGTCTCGCTGTTCGGTATCGTAGCGCTGGGCGTGATGATGCTGACCGGCCTGATGAGTTTTGCGCCCAGCATGCGCATCGCCGGGCAGAAATACTACGTGCAGCAGAACGTGTTCGACCTGCGGGTGCTGTCCACACTGGGCCTTTCAAAGGAGGACATTGCCGTCCTTGCCGCCGTGGACGGCGTGGAGGCTGTGCAGCCGGTAAAATATCAGGACGTGGAGGCCCAGTGGCAGGGCCAGAGCGAGACGGCGGTGGTGCGCCTGCAGCAGCTGCCCGCCGACCCCGGGGCCGACACGGCAGAAAATATGAACCGTCTGGTGCTGCTCTCGGGCCGGATGCCTGAGGCCCCGGACGAGTGCGTGGTGCATGTGATGGGCTACGGCGACCCGGTGGAGCCGGGCACGGTGCTCACCCTGCCGGAGGACACCGAACATGTGAGCCGGAAGCAGTTCACGGTAGTGGGCACCGTGCAGGACCCGCAGCATTTTTCCACGGACAAGGAGAGCAGCACCGCCGGTGACGGCCAGCTGGATGATATTGTGTTCCTGCCGGAGGGCAGCCTGACCACGGATTATTATACGGCGTGCTATCTCAAGGTAAAAAATGCCGGCCTGTATGATAATTACTCGGACGAGTATCAGGCAGCAGTGGATGACACAGCCGCAAGGGTAAAGGCCATCAGCGGGGCACAGTGCACAGCCCGGCGGGCGGAGCTGATCGAGGATGCCAGTGCAGAGCTGGCCGATGCCCGGGCCGAGTACAACGACAAAAAAGCCGAAGCAGACCGTCAGTTTGCGGAGGCAGAACAGCAGCTGGCCGATGCACAGGCACAGCTGGACAGCGCCAAAGCCCAGCTGGATGCGGGCGAAGCGGAGCTTGCCGCCAACAAAAAGGCTCTGCCGGATACCATGCAGGGCGGTGCGGACGAGCTGGTGAGCGGCGAGGAACAACTGCTGGAATTTGAGGATCAGCTGCAGCAGATCGAGATGCTGGTGAACCTGAAAAAGGTGGCCGACCCGCTGCTGGGCTATGCGGAAACGGCTCTGCACAACGCGCAGAAGGCGCTGGACGAGGCCGAGCCCGCCGATGAGGAATACACCGACCTGCGGGATGCCCTGCAGAAGGCGCAGGATGCTTACGACAACATCAGCGGCCAGCTGAACGGCTATCAGGCCCAGCTGGACGAGGGCAAGCGCCAGATGTATGCACAGGGGCTGATCTCTTCGCCCAGCCTTTCCAACGAGCAGCTGGTGACCGAAGCCAAAGCCGCATTGCGCCAGATGAAGGTAAAGCTTCTGCAGGGGCAGCTGCAGCTGACCACTGGCACGGCCACAGCCTACACCCAGTTCGATGCGGCTCGCACTCGGCTGGACGAGGGCTGGCAGGAATACAGGGACGGCGTGCAGCAGCTGGCCGATTCCCGCGCGGAGTACGAGAGCCGGAAGGCCGATGCCGAACAGCAGTTGGCCGATGGCCTTGCCCAGCTGAACGATGCCGAGGAACAGGTGAGCCAGATCAAGAGCGGTGAGTGGTATGTGCTGGACCGCGGCTCCACCATGAGCTGTGTCACCTTTGAGCAGTATGCCGATCGCATGGATGCCATTGCACGGGTGTTCCCGGTGTTCTTCTTCCTGGTGGCGGCGCTGGTGGCCACCACCACCATGACCCGCATGGTGGACGAGAACCGCCTGCAGCTGGGTACTCTGAAAGCTCTGGGCTACTCCAACGCAAAGATCGCAGGCAAGTATCTGTTCTATGCCCTCAGCGCCAGCGTGCTGGGCAGCATCGTGGGCATGGTCATCGGTTTTGTGGTGTTCCCGCTCATCATCTGGTATGCTTACCAGATGATCTTCAGCATGTCCACCTTTACGCTGCACTTTTACCCCGGCATGGCGGCAGCCAGCGTAGCCATCAGCGCGGCCGTCATCGGTTTTGCTACATGGAACGCCTGCCGTGCCAGCCTGAAGGAAAAGACTGCAGCTTTGCTGCTGCCCCGGGCCCCGGTGGCAGGCAAGCGCATCTTTTTGGAGTACATCACCCCGCTGTGGCAGCACATGAGCTTCTCCCAAAAGACCACAGCCCGCAACCTGTTCCGCTACAAAAAGCGCTTCTTCATGACAGTGCTGGGCGTGGCAGGCTGCACGGCGCTGCTGCTGATCGGTTTTGGCATTCAGGATTCCATCCTGCCCATCGTGGACAAGCAGTCCGGGCAGCTGACCCACAACGATCTCACCATCTCGCTCAGCGATGAAAAGGCGCTGACCATGGAGCAGGGCCTTGCCGACACGCTGGACAGCAGCAGTGCGGTCCACAGCTGGGGCGCGTTCTACACAAAGTCCACCACCCTTTATAATGAAGAGGGCGGGAGCGCCGATGTCAGCATCGTAGGCGCGGAGGACGATGCCCGGATGACCGAATACTTCACCTTCCGCACCCGGGTGGGCCACGACCCCATTCCCTTTGAAGAGGACAGCGTGATCCTGACCGAAAAAACGGCCCTGAATCTGGGGCTGAGCGTGGGCGATACGTTCTATGTGGAGGCAGCAGACGGGAGCCGCGTGCCGCTGGTGCTGACCGGCATTACTGAGAACTACATGTTCACCCGGCTGTATCTCTCCAATGCGCAGCTGCAGGCCCTGCTGGGCAGCACGCCGGAGTGGAACACCGTCTACGGCCTGACCGGCTGTACCACCGAGGCGGAGTACAACACCCTGCGCACAAAGCTGCTGGGCTGCAACTATGTGAGCAGCGTCAGCTTCACCGAGGACACCACCTCCATGTTCGGCAGCCTGATCGGCAGCCTGAACTACGTGGTGGTGCTGATCATCGTGTGCGCGGCGGCGCTGGCGGCGGTGGTGCTGTACAACCTGATCAGCGTCAACCTTGCCGAGCGAAAAAAGGAGCTTGCCACTATCAAGGTGCTGGGCTTCTATGACAAAGAAGTGTACCGCTACATCTTCCGCGAGATCGAGCTTTTGTCCCTCATCGGCTCCGGCGTGGGCCTGTTGCTGGGCGTGCCGCTGCACCGGTTCATTATCCTGACCGTGGAAATGGATCAGCTCATGTTCATCCGCACCATTGCACCCCGCAGCTATCTGCTGGCAGTGGCATTGACGATGCTGTTCACCTTTGTGGTGTGCTTTGCCATGCGGCGGCATGTGCGGCATATCAGCATGGTGGAAAGCATGAAAGCCCCGGAGTGACAGCATGACAGCGGCACCGGGTGCTCCGTCCCGCCTGCGCTCGCCAGACCACCAGCGAGAGAAAGCCCTCGCACTTCCCGCAGCGGCGCATCGTCGATTCTAATTGCAGCCTGCACGTTAGACATGGCTTCGCGCATCTTGCCGGAGCACCCGGTGCCGCTGCCGGCAAAGAACCGGTAAATTCATAAAAGCTTCATATAAATAACATGCTTTCGCAGAAATTCTCTGGTATGATAAGGCTACCGACAGGCGGGGCCGCAACCGCCTGAACGGGTAACATGATTCCTCCTTTACCAAACCAAATACCGCAAAACAAAACACCGCGCCTTGTCTGACCCGCAGCAGACAGGGCGCGGTGTCTTGTTTAAACCGTTAAGTTTTCAGCATCTGCGGCAATGGCATCGGCCTGCTGCTGGGTGAGCACGCGGCACTTGACCATCCGCTTGAGCACCACCTGCATCCGCTTGAAGGCAAGCTCCGGGCTGCTGGCGTAGACCGAGGGCGCGTTGGGCATACCCGCCAGATAGATCGCTTCGACATCGGTCAGCTGGGCCGGTTCCTTGCCAAAGTAGCCCTCGGCAGCTTCTGCAATGCCATAATACCCGCTGCCAAAATAGATGGTGTTGGCGTACATCTCAAAGATCTGCTGCTTGGAGTAGGTCTTTTCAATATCAAAAGCAGCAAGCATCTCGGCAGCCTTGCGGGCCAGATGCTTGTCCTGCGTGAACAGCTCGTTCTTGGCAAGCTGCTGGGTCAGGGTGCTGCCACCCTCGGCCAGCGAGTGGGTGCGCAGGTCGGCCAGCAGGGCGCGGGCGATGGCCCCCGGGTCGATACCCTTGTGGGTCATAAAATGCTCGTCCTCGGTGCAGATGACTGCGTTAATATAGATCTGCGGCAGCGCATCGTAGGAAGTATAGCTCCCGCGGGCACGGATGGTGTCGTACATGGAAGCCACTGGGTAACTGCTGGCGGCACTGCGGTACAGCTGTCTGCCCTGATAAAAGAACCAGCCGCCTGCCAGCAGCCCGCCAAGCAGCAGGATGCAAAGAACAACGAGCAGGCTCTGCTTTAAAAAATGAAAGAAACGATGCAGCATCGAAAAACTCCTTTGATGATAAAAAAGAACGCTACCATAATAAACGATTTGCAGGGCGTTTGCAAGGAACAGCTTTAGTATAACAATAAAATTTTAAGGTTTTATCAATGGAAAAATAAAAATTTCCGAAGAAGCAGAAGTATTACTCCTGTTGGAACTGCACAACGGGATGCTGCAAATGCGGGCTGCGCATCGTGCAGAAAACTCAATTTGAAAAAAACTGGAATTAACCCATTGACAAACTGGGTAAGAGGGGATATAATGCAAACAATAAATCCACAAACCTAGTGGGAAAAAGAAAACGACGGTTTTGCTTCCCGGCACAGAGCAGATAGAGGCTCCGGTTTGTAGATGAGTGGGAAAGAATTATTTCGGAAAGGAGGGCACGGATATGAAGCTGATTTGGAACGACCTGCTGCACGCAAACTTCCGCTATGGGCGAATGTACGGTGACCGGGCAGAACATCTGGCTGTGAACTGTACGATGCCCTCTTGCTGTGCACGAATGTGTACCCGAATGTGACGTTGACAGAATCGCTTTGAATTGTGTTTGCCCGGTGCGCTTTTGTATCACGCATCGGGATTTTTTGTATCAGAAAATTATACTAAAAGTACAAATAGAGAGGTAAAATACTATGTCTAACTATAAATTTGAGACCCTGCAGCTTCACGTTGGCCAGGAGCAGGCCGATCCCGCAACCGATTCCCGTGCAGTGCCTATCTACCAGACCACTTCCTATGTGTTCCGCAACAGCCAGCACGCAGCAGACCGCTTCGGCCTGGCAGACGCAGGCAACATCTACGGCCGTCTGACCAACTCTACGCAGGATGTGTTCGAGAAGCGCATCGCTGCTCTGGAAGGCGGCGTGGCTGCTCTGGCTACCGCTTCCGGTGCTGCTGCCATCACCTACACCATCGAAGCACTGGCACAGGCCGGTGATCACATCGTGGCTCAGAAGACCATCTACGGCGGCAGCTACAACCTGCTGGAGCACACCCTGACCCAGTTCGGTGTCACCACTACCTTTGTCAATGCACACGATCTGGCTGAGGTGGAGAATGCCATCCAGCCCAACACCAAGGCCGTCTATCTGGAAACTCTGGGCAACCCCAACAGCGATATCCCCGATATCGATGCCATTGCAGCCATCGCGCACAAGCACGGCCTGCCACTGGTCATCGATAACACCTTCGGCACCCCGTACCTGATCCGTCCCATTGAGCACGGCGCAGATATCGTCGTCCATTCCGCCACCAAGTTCATCGGCGGCCACGGCACCACGCTGGGCGGCATCATCGTGGACAGCGGCAAGTTTGACTGGAAGGCAAGCGGCAAGTTCGGCAATATTGCTGACCCCAACCCTAGCTACCACGGCGTTTCCTTTGCCGATGCAGCAGGCCCCGCAGCTTTTGTCACCTACATCCGTGCGATCCTGCTGCGTGATACCGGTGCCACCATTTCGCCGTTCAACGCCTTCCTGCTGCTGCAGGGCACCGAGACCCTGAGCCTGCGCATCGAGCGCCATGTGGAGAACACCAAGAAGGTAGTCGAGTTTCTGGCAAACCACCCGCAGGTGGAGAAGGTCAACCACCCCTCCCTGCCGGATCACCCGGATCACGCCCTGTACGAGAAGTACTTCCCCAATGGCGGTGCATCCATCTTCACCTTCAACATCAAAGGCGGCCGCAAGGAAGCATTCAAGTTTATCGATAACCTGAAGATCTTCTCTCTGCTGGCAAACGTTGCGGATGTGAAGAGTCTGGTCATCCACCCGGCTTCCACCACCCACAGCCAGCTGAACGACGAAGAGCTGGCCGAGCAGCAGATCTATCAGAACACCATCCGCCTGTCCATCGGCACTGAGCACATCGACGATATCATTGCTGATCTGGAAGCAGGTTTCGCAGCCGTCCGCGGCGAGTAAATCTTATCCCCTTAGAACCTCCGACAGAATGTGTATGCCTTGTTTTTTCTCCTGATCTCTTCCAAAAATTCCTTATATCCTAAACACAGCAAAAGGGCCCCGGAATTTTCTCCGGGACCCTTTTGTTGTGTGCGGCAAAATGCCGTCAGCCTTTCACGCCGCCCAAAGCAACACCGCGGACGATGAACTTGGAAAGCAGCAGGTACACGATGATGACGGGCAGAATGGCGATAGCCACCATCATGTAAACCTTGCCCATATCAAACTTGAGGAAGTCTGCACTGCGCAGCTGTGCGATCAGGATGGGCAGGGTCTTTTTGTCGGCGCTGTCCAGCACCAGAGCGGGAATGAAGTAGTTGTTCCAGCTGGCCACGAAGGAGAAAATGGCCTGCACTGCCAGAGCGGGCTTCATAATGGGCAGCACGATCTTGTTGAAGGTGTAGAACTCGCCTGCACCGTCGATGCGGGCAGCCTCTACGATCTCCATGGGAAGGGAAGCGTCCAGATACTGCTTCATGAAGAAGAACACGGTGGGCGCTGCAATGCTGGGCAGGATCAGCGGGATAAAGCTGTTCTTCAGGCCCATCTTGGTGATGAGCTGCAAAAAGCCCAGAGCGGACACCTGTGTGGGCATGGTCATGATCAGCAGGATAATGGCGAACGCGGCCTTTTTAAACCGGAAGTTATAGGCGTAGATGCCGTAGGCCGTCAGGGCCGAGAAGTACACGCTGAACGCCGCCGAGCAGGCGGAGACGATCAGGCTGTTGCGGATGCCGGAGACGACAGGGATGTTGGCATCGGCCAGCACGTTCTGGAAGTTGGTGATGAGCGATTTGCCCGGCAGCAGCGAGAAGCCTTTCTGGATCTCGAAGTGGGTGCGGGTGGAGTTGATCACCAGCACATAGAAGAAGAACAGGCACAAAAAGCTGATGAGCACCAGCACCAGATAACACCATGCGCGGCGTGCAGCCAGTGTTGCTTTTTCCGATTGATTTCTAGGAGTGTGTGCCATAATCATTTCCCTCCTTTTGCTGCCTTTTTGGCGGCGTTCAGTTCTTTGCGCTGGGCGCGGGTCAGGCCGTCATCCTCCTTGGTAAGGGAGAAGTAGACCACAACGCACAGCACTGCGCACACGAGGAACAGCACCACGGATACAGCACCGGCCATGCCGTAGTTCTTGCTGAACAGGTGGTTGTTCAGGTACATGATCATGGTGGTGGAGGTGCGGTCCGGGCCGCCCTTGCCGTTGGTCAAAATCTGCGGCACATCGAACATCTGCAGGCCGCCGATCATGGAGGTGATCATGACGTAAACAAGGATGGGACGGATCAGCGGAATGGTGATCTTCCAGAACATCTGGTTCGGGGTGCAGCCGTCCAGCTCTGCCGCCTCGTACAGGGTGGGGTCTACACCCATGATCGCAGCCATCAGCATGATGGTGGTGTTGCCGAACCACATCAGGAAGTTCATCAGGCCGATCAGCCCGCGGTTGCCCCACACGGTGTTCAAAAAGCTGATGGGTGCATTGATCCAGCCCATGCTCTGCAGCACGGCGTTCACCGGGCCGTTGTCCGAGAACAGCGCGAAGAACAGCATTGCAAAGGCGGAGGCCATGATCAGGTTGGGCATGTAGATGACCGTCTTGAAGAAGGTCTGGCCCTTCAACTTCAGGCGCAGATCGGTGAACCATGCTGCCAGCAACAGGGAAATGGCGATCTGCGGGATAAAGCCGATGATCCACAGGATCAGCGTGTTGCCAAAGTACTTGGGCAGATCGGTTGCGAACAGGGTAATGTAGTTTTTCAGGCCTACAAAGTTCGGGCCAATGATCTTCAGGCCGCTGCGGTAATATTCAAAAAAGCTGTAGTAAATGGTGGATGCCAGAGGGATCAGCTGGAATACCGCGAAGATGATGAAGAACGGCGCAATGAAGATGTAGCCCCATTTCGCGTAGCTGATCGACCCTTTCTTTTTCTTTTCTCCCATAAGGATCGCCTCCTGATAAATTTGCGGAAAGAACAGGGGCGGGCGGGAACAGCGTCCGGCCCGCCCCTGCGTATTCACTTTTCCGTTTTAGGGTCGGCTGCTATTATGCGGGCCACACCACGTCGGTCAGCTCAGGATACTTCTCCTTGATAGAGGTCTCGAAGTTTGCCTTTGCGGTATCTTCGTCCACGTTGCCGGTAAAGTAATCCTTGAACGCATTCTGGAAGCTCTCATTCAGGCCCTGATCGTACGGACCGGCGTTGGACATATCGATCTTGGTTGCAGCCTCTGCAAACAGAGCGATGTGGTTCTGGCCGCCCAGGAAAGCGGAGCTGTAATCGCTGTTTGCGATCTCGTTCATAGCCTTCTCGTTGTTGGTGTAGTCCTGCGTATCCATGGTGATCTGCTTCATGATGGCTTCATCGCAGGTCAGCTTCTGCATAACGTCCTTAATGGTCTCGATGTTGTCGCTGCCGGCTGCGCCGCAAATCCAGGTGCCGCCCCAGTAGTAGGGCTGAGGGCCTTCGCACACAGCGTAATCGCCGTAGATACCGTTGCCAACTTCTTCCTTGCCGCCCTCAGCGACAGGAGTCTCCAGCGAGTTGCCCAGCAGGGTGAAGTTGATGCCCCAAGTGGAGTAGAAGAAGCCGAACACCTTACCGGTGGGACCCTGATCGGCTGCCCACTGGCTGTCCCACAGGCTGGACTTGTTGTTATAGCCCTTATCGGTGTACTCCTTGGTCTGATCGACCCACTTCATAATGTTCTCATCAACGGTAACGGTAGTGCCGGTGACCCACGGAGCTGCCACGTTGTTGGAGAAGGTGCGGTATGCATCATCAAAGCCGGACAGCATCTTGTAGCCCTTGGCGGCTGCCTGTGTAGCTACATCATTGAACTTATCCCAGTCGGACAGGTAGGTCTGCACTTCGGCGGGATCATCGGTGCCAAGAACATCCTTGGCAATGCTGCGGCGGTATGCAAACAGACCGGGAGTTGCCTGCCAGGTGGTGCCGCGCTGGCTGCCGTCCACAGTAACGATGTCCTTGGTGTACTGGTACTGACCAGCCAGATCGTCGTCGGTCAGGCCGATGTCTGCCTTGACATCCAGAACATAATCGGAATCTACATACTTCAGAGCATAGTCAGCCTCGATCAGGAAGATGTCGATCTTGTCGTCATCAGCAGCGCTGTCCTGACTCAGCAGGGCTTCGTCCAGCTTGTTCTGATAGTTGTTGTTCTCGTTGGCATTGATGGTCCACTTCACAACGGTGCCATCCTTCAGGGTGGTGGTGGACTTGTCGGCTGCGATCTCGGAAACTTCCGGATAGTAGTCGTTGAAGCGGCTCTGGAACTCATCGTTCCAGCACCAGATGTTCAGCACCTTGCCGCCTGCTGCGGGAGCAGCGGAAGCAGCAGAGGAAGCCGGAGCAGAAGAAGCGGTGCTGGTGGAAGCGGAAGAACCGCCGCAGGCAGCCAGAGCTGCACCAATGGTCACGGCACCGGAAGCGAGCAGGAAATTACGGCGAGAGATCTTTTTCATAAGGGTAAACCTCCTTCATGGTTTTCCATTATTTGCAAAAGTTTTCTTCATAAAAGGTTCCGTAGCAAGAGCCTTTGGAGACATATTAAAGAATGCTGACCGACCCGCCGTCCAGCAATTTGCCGGAAACGCGGATCTGTTCGGGCAGGGTCACTCTTGGATGCTCGATCAGCTCAATGAGCTTGTCGGCAGCCGTGCGGCCCAGCGCGGCGGTGTTCTGTTGGTAAGTCACCAGCTGAGGCTTGACCACCCGCGAGAGGTAGATGCCGTCGTAGCCCATCACCGAAACATCCTCCGGGATCGAAAGCCCCTTTTCGCTGATGGCGTTGTAGCCGCCCAGCGCGGAGAAATCGTCCGGGAAGATGATGCAGGTGGGCGGCTGCGGAAGCTCCAGCAGCGCTTTGGTCTCGGCGGCACAGCGGTCGGCATCATGGTAAATGCCCTCCCGCACATAAGCTTCCGGGATCTTCAGGCCCAGCTCTTCGCAGGCCTGATAGAAACCTGCAACGCGGTTCTCGGTAACGGCGGTCTTTTCGCCGTGGATAAAGGCGATGCGGCGGTGGCCGCAGGCCCATGCCTGCCGCACCAGTGCCTTCAGGCCGGAAACGTTATCCGAGAGGATCGCCATGCGGTTATTGAACACATGATCGATCGTGACCACCGGCACCTCGCTGTTCACCAGCTCCACCACCTGCGGCTCGTAGAAGTTCACGCAGGCGATCACCACACCGTCCACATTGCGGTAGCGGCAGTGCTCAAGGTAGCTCATGCTCTTGCCGCTGATATTGTGGTTGATAAAGGTGATGTCGTAACCGTGTTTCTCGGCTTCCACCTTGAAGCTGTCCAGCACGGCGGAAAAGTATTCGTGGGTCAGGCCGCTCTGCCGTTCATCTACGAACAGAACGCCCAGATTGTAAGTACGGTTTGTTTTCAAGGAACGCGCGGCGGCGTTTGGCATGTAGCCCATACGGTGCGCTGCGGCCCGTACCCGTTCTCGTGTGGCAGGCGAGATATCTGGCTGGTCGTTCAGCGCCTTGCTGACCGTTGCCACCGATACGCCGCATTCCTTTGCCAGATCTTTCAGGGACGGCATCGCTCGTTTGCCTCCTTCCGAAGAACGTTTTACGGGGGATGTTTACCATCAAGTCCTTAATCGTTTTCGCAATCTCATAATAGCGTATTCTGTACGAAAAATCAAGCTAAAAAGAATAACTTCCATTGCTTTTGACCCATTTTTGGCGTTTTGTTCGTTTCTGAAGAACCGAAATTGTGCACCTTGGATGGATTTCGTTACATTTCGATTAAAATCAAAAGATTTTCGTTGCAGTTTCGTTACGATTTTCGCCGTATATAATATTACCTATAAATTGTGTTTCAGCGTTTTCACTTATAGGAAGCACAAAAAGCGTGCTTGAAATGAATTTTCTGAAAATCATGGAAACATGCGTATTTATGAAAGATACTTTCAGAAATTTTTTAGAAAATCCTCTTGCTTTTTTGGCCTGCTTGGGCTATGCTAGAAGCAAAGAGAATGCTTTGATCGTCTGCCTTAATCGTTTTCGCAAAAGCGATGCCGCCGGGGCTACCGGCAGCTGATAAGGAGGAAGCATTTATGAAATTCGGTCATTTTGATGACGCACGCAAAGAATATGTCATCACCACCCCGCGTACGCCTCTGCCCTGGATCAACTACCTTGGCAGCGAGGATTTCTTCAGTCTTGTCTCAAATACGGCGGGCGGCTACAGCTTCTACCGCGATGCGCGGATGCGCCGCCTGACCCGCTACCGCTATAACAGCTCCCCGCTGGATATGGACGGCCACCACATTTACATCAAGGATGGCGATACCGTCTGGAACCCCGGCTGGCAGCCCACCAAGACAGAGCTGGACAGCTACGCCTGCCGTCACGGTCTGGGCTATACCATTCTGGAGGGTGAGAAGAACGGTGTTTCCGCTGCGCAGGAGCTGTTCGTGCCCACCGGCGATGCCTGTGAGCTGGACCGCCTGACTTTGAAAAATAAGACGGATGCCATAAAAGAGCTGGATGTGTTCAGCTATGTGGAGTTCTGCCTGTGGGATGCCATTGACGACAGCTCCAACTTCCAGCGCAACTTCTCCACCGGCGAGGTGGAGGTGGAGCCGGCCATCATCTACCATAAGACGGAATACCGTGAGCGCCGCAATCACTATGCGGTATTCTGGAGCAATACGCCCGTTACCAGCTTTGATACCACCCGCGATGCCTTCTGCGGTGTGTATGGCGGCCCTGCAGACCCGCAGGCCGTCCGCGCCGGGCACTGCTCCGGCAGCATTGCCCACGGCTGGGCACCGGTGGGCGCGCTGCACATCCATGTCACCCTTGCACCGGGTGAGGAAAAGAAGATCCTCTTCGGTCTGGGCTACATCGAGAACCCACAGGAAGAAAAGTTCACGGCTCCCGGTGTCATCAACAAGGAGCGTGCCCATGCCATGATCGCACGCTATGCCACCGATGCACAGGTGGACGCGGCCCGCAAGGCGCTGGCCGACCACTGGGAAGCTCTGCTCTCCACCTACCATCTGGAATCCGGCGAGGAAAAGCTGGACCGTATGGTAAACATCTGGCACCAGTATCAGTGTATGGTCACCTTCAATATGAGCCGCTCGGCCAGCTACTTTGAAAGCGGGACCGGCCGCGGCATGGGCTTCCGCGACAGCTGTCAGGATCTGCTGGGCTTTGTACACATCATTCCGTCCCGCGCACGGGAGCGCATTCTGGATATCGCCGCCACCCAGTTTGAGGATGGCAGCGCCTACCACCAGTACCAGCCCCTGACCAAGAAAGGCAACCGCGATATCGGCACCGGCTTCAACGATGACCCGTTGTGGCTCATTGCCGGCACTGCCGCCTATCTGCGCGAGACCGGAGACTGGTCTATTCTGGACGAGCAGGTGCCCTTTGATAATGATGCCAGCAAGGCACAGAGCCTGATGGAGCATCTGCGCCGCAGCTTCAACTTTACCGTCACCCACCTTGGCCCCCACGGCCTGCCGCTCATTGGCCGCGCCGACTGGAACGACTGCCTGAACCTGAACTGTTTCTCGGAGCACCCGGGCGAGAGCTTCCAGATCACCGGTCCCAGCGAAGGCCCTGTGGCCGAAAGCGTGTTCATTGCGGGCATGTTCGTCAAGTACGGCCACGAGTACGCCGAACTGTGCGACCACTTGAACCTTGCCGATGAAGCCGCTGCGGCCCGCAAGGCCGTGGACGGCGTGGAACAGGCGGCCTTGACCTCTGGCTGGGACGGCGCATGGTTCCGCCGCGCCTACGATGCTTTTGGCAAGCCTGTTGGCAGCAAGGAGTGCACCGAGGGCCAGATCTTCATTGAGCCGCAGGGCATGTGCGTCATGGCTGGCATTGGCAAGGAGACCGGTCAGGCCGCGCAGGCATTGAAGAGCGTAGAGGAACGGCTGGATACCAAGTACGGTGTGGTTCTGCACCAACCTGCATACACCAGTTATCAGCTCAATCTGGGCGAAATTTCCAGCTATCCTCCGGGATACAAGGAGAACGCCGGCATCTTCTGCCACAACAACCCGTGGATCAGCTGTGCCGAAGCCGTTCTGGGCCACGGCGACCGGGCCTTTGAGGTGTACCGTAAGACATGCCCGGCCTACATCGAGGATATTTCTGAGATCCACCGCACCGAACCCTATGTTTACAGCCAGATGGTGGCCGGTAAGGATGCCCCCACCTTTGGCGAAGCAAAGAACAGCTGGCTGACCGGCACTGCCGCATGGACCTTCTTCAATGTGAGCCAGTATATCCTTGGCATCCAGCCCACGCTGGACGGCCTGAAGGTAGACCCCTGTATCCCACACACGCTGGGCGGCTTCACCGTTACCCGCCGCTACCGGGGCGCAACCTATCACATTGCAGTGGATAATACCGCTGCAGTCCAGTACGGTGTGAAGAGCGTCGCTGTGGATGGCAAGCCCATTGAGGGCAGCCTGCTGCCGCTGGCACCGGAAGGCGCTGTGGTAGAGGTGCAGGTGACCATGGGATAACCTTTACTGCATTTTCATAATTTCTCCTTCGTGCGGTTCTGAAAGAACAGCGGCCTCCGCATTACGATCCTGCTTGGCATCATATTTGCCTTGCAGGACTTCATCTGCAAGCTGCCGACCAATCTCGTGGGCCTGCTCCGGCGTGGTTTCACCCGGATGTCGGTGGTGTCGATACGATGCAGTGTGCCCGCCCCTGCCACGACACCCTCTATTCAAGTTTAGAGGTGGCCGAAAAATTATCGGCTGCCGAACAGGGCTGCCATGTGCCTACAGAGTTGGTGCCGCGCTGTCCCAAGTGCGGAGGTCCCATGGACATCCACATGGGCGCAGGTCAGAGAATAATTCCGGATACCGCTGCCCAAGCACGGTTCCAAAACTTTCTGAAAACCTACCACGGGAAGAAACTGGTAGTTCTGGAGCTGGGCATTGGCTGGCGCAATCAGCTGATCAAGGCTCCGATGATGCGTCTGGTGGCCAGCGAGCCAAACGCCACTTATGTGACCATCAATCTGGGCGAGGTCTACATTGCGGACAATATCAAAGAGAAGTCCTTTGGACTGGACGGGCGGCTGGATGAGTTGCTGCCTGCTCTCCGGGAGGCGTGCGAGGCATAACGATTTACGTATTTTCCGGACATAGCAAAACCTCCTCGTGTAGTTCTATTATCCTACACGGGGAGGCTTTTTGTCTATTGTCTAATTTTTATGGGTCGGTTCAATTTTACACCTCTCCGGAGGTTTACGCAACTATTGGGATGGTCTCCAAAAAAATGCTGGACAACACCAGCTCAAAAATGGTATTGTCCAGCATTCATTTAGATTTCCAGCCTGTGGCTCCCAGTTACATTTTTCAAATATTCCTTCGGATCGCCATTCAGAATCAAATCGGCATAGCCAAGCGGGTCATTGTAGATGAGGTAGTCCAACTCCGACCTCTGCGCCATGGTCACGTCCAATTCATCCTCGACCCCAGTGCAGTCAATGGAGATCATTCTCCCATCCCGGAGCAGCAGCTCCACGCAGCCGGTATCCATGTTGAATTTACAGACTCTTGCATCGTACTTCATGTTTGTGTCCCTTCCGCCTTACGGCACTCTTACAGTTGTGACCTTTGTGATACGGTCTTTTTTCTGATAAGGTTTTGGACACACAGCCGTCGGGAAGGAGCCTTCATTTTGCTTTCCGAAGAAAACAAAAAATCCGAACCCTTCTCCTATCGAGAA
Organism: Faecalibacterium sp. AF10-46; assembly: GCF_003604105.1. Lineage (NCBI taxonomy): Bacteria > Bacillati > Bacillota > Clostridia > Eubacteriales > Oscillospiraceae > Faecalibacterium > Faecalibacterium sp. AF10-46. The sequence continues at coordinate 62,972 of NZ_QVGY01000013.1, forward strand.
AAGGTTCGGATTTTCATGGTTTGGTGCGGATAAGAGGACTTGAACCTCCACCGAGTTGCCCCGATTAGACCCTGAATCTAACGCGTCTGCCAATTCCGCCATATCCGCATATTCTGTTTTGTTCGTGAGCTGTGTCGCTCGGAACGATAGTTATTATACCAGATATACGAAGAATGTCAAGCATTATTTTCAGATTTTCTCGACAAAATTTTGCTTAAAAATTGATGCATTCTGAATGGCAGCTGCAGGGCGAAATTTTTGCCAAAGTGTGATACAATAAACAGGACGTGCCGGGAGGGTGTCCTGCGCGCAGACTGAGAAAACGAGGGAAATGCAGAATGTTCAATATCATTATTTTCCTGCTGGGAGCAGGCATCATGTTCTTTATGGCTCTGCGCAGTGTGCTGGCACGGCGCAGGCTGTGCACGCAGGGGCAGAAGGTCACGGCCACGGTGGAGGGCACCGTGCAGAGCCGGGATGGCGGTGCCTATGTGCTGGCCTTTACCACCGCAGGCGGCAGCCATCGGCTGCACTACCCGAAGCCTGCGCGGGGCAAGAGCTTTGCAGTGGGGGATACCGTCACCTTATATTATGACCCCGAAAACCCGGGAAAAATGTATGTAGAGGGCGACCGCGCTACGCTGGGAGCCGAGGTGCTGTATGCCGTGCTGGGTGTGGCCCTGCTGGTGCTGACCGTGGGCATTGCCCGCTGAAAGGGGAAAAGAGGATGAAACTGGAACATTTTGGCATGGCTGAGGCGGGCGACTGCCGTCTGGTATTCACAGCCGGTGCCGAGGAGCTGGCGGCAGCCATTGCACAGGTGCAGGCAGGGCCGGACGCGCCGCAGGAAGAGGACGGTCTGCTGACCGAGGCGGTGAACCGCACCATTCTTGGCGGCTTTTCGGCGCTGTATGAGCAGCTGGTGCAGGAGTACCATGTGGTGCCGGTGACCGACCCGGATTTTGAATTGCTGGCGGTGAACCGGGCCGAGGGCTTCCGGGCGGGTGCACAGTTTTATGCGCTGCCGCCGCTGGAAGTGGGAGCATACACCGGCTTTGTGCAGGCCGTGGAGCCGCACCCCATCCGGCAGCTGACCATTGAACTGGAGATCAACCGTCACCACGGCGACGAAGAACGTGCAGCCGATGCAGCGGGCAAGGCGGCGCTGCGGCAGCAGGTGGCCCGCGAGATCTGGGCACAGCGCTGTGCCCAGGCTGAGCAGCGGGCACGCAAGGAGCTGGTATGGCAGCTGGGCGATGCAGTGAAAGGCCAGCTGCCAAAGCAGCTGGTGGGCGGTAACTATTTTGCCGAGCAGCGCCAGTTCAACCTGAGCCTGCAGGCCAATGGCATCAACTTTGACCAGTTCCTTAAAGTGCGCGGCCAGACGGTGGAAGAGTTCCGTGCATGGCTCCACGCGCAGGCAGAGCGCAAGCTGCGCAGCTGGCTGGGGCTTCTGCTGGTGGCAGAAAAGGAGGGCCTTGCACCCGCGGATGCCGAGGTGGAAGCAGCCTCTGCCCACTGGGATGCCAAGCTGGACGGCGAGCGCACCTTCCCCGCCAACGATGCACGCAAGGTGCGCCAGCGTCTGTCCCGGGAGCGGGCGGAGCAGTTCATCGTGGAGCATTCCACCCTCACTCCGCCGCCCACTGAACCCATCGTGCAGAAAGTTGAAAGCAAATAATAATAAAAAGGAGCGATGCAGCGCACCGCTCCTTTTTGTTATTATTATCGGGAACTCTCAGATCTCCACGCCTTCGAACTGGCTGTTGTAGAGTTTGGCGTAGAAGCCGTTTGCAGCAAGCAGCTCGTCGTGGCTGCCCTGCTCCACGATGTGGCCGTCCTTCATCACAAGGATCACGTCCGCCTCGCGGATAGTGGAAAGGCGGTGCGCCACAATAAAGCTGGTACGGCCCTGCATCATGCGGGCAAAGGCTTTCTGGATACGCACCTCGGTGCGAGTATCAATGGAGGATGTTGCTTCGTCCAGGATCAGCATCGGCGGCAGGCAGAGCATTACGCGGGCAATGCACAGCAGCTGCTTCTGGCCCTGACTGATGTTGCCGCCGTCCTCGGCGATGACGGTATCGTAGCCCTCCGGCAGGCGGCGGATGAAGCTGTCTGCATGGGCGGCTTTGGCTGCTGCCACGATCTCTTCAAGGCTTGCATCCGGCTTGCCGTAGGCAATGTTTTCCCGCACGGTACCGGCCCGCAGCCATGTATCCTGCAACACCATGCCGTAGCTGCCGCGCAGGGAAGCGCGGGTCACATCCCGGATGTCGGTGCCGGACACCTTGATGGAACCGCCGTTCACATCATAGAAGCGCATGAGCAGGTTGATGAGGGTGGTCTTGCCGCAGCCGGTAGGGCCGACGATGGCAATGCGCTGGCCGGGCTTTACGTCGAGGGAAAGGCCCTCGATCAGCGGGCGGTCGGGCAGGTAGCGGAAGGAAACATCCTCCAGCTGCACATGGCCGTCCGGCTGCAGCACGGAGGCGTTCTCGACTTCCGGCACCTGATCGTCGGCATCCAGCAGCTCGAACACGCGGGCGGCGCAGGCCAGAGCATTCTGCAGTTCGGTGACTACACCGGAAATTTCGTTGAAGGGCTTGGTGTACTGGTTGGCGTAGCTCAAAAACACGCTCAGCTGGCCGATGGTGATGCCGCCCCGCACCGCGTACACGGCACCCACAAGGCCCACGCCTGCGTACACGATGTTATTCACAAAGCGGGTGGCAGGGTTGGTCAGGCTGGAAAAGAAGATGGCCTTCAGGCTCACGTCCTGCAGACGGCCATTCACCTCGTCAAAGGCGGTAAGGCTCTCGGCCTCGTGGCCGAAGGCCTGCACCACCTTCTGGCCCTCGATCATCTCGTTGACCAGCGCGGTCTGCTCGCCGCGCACGGCGCTCTGGCTCTGGAAGTAACCATAGCTGCGCTTGGCAAGGAAGCTTGCCACCACGAGGCTCAGCGGGGTGATGCACACCACCACCAGCGTGATGGGCACATTCTCGCTGAGCATGAACAGCAGGGTGCCGAGGATGGTCAGCACGCCGCTGAACAGCTGTGTAAAGCCCATCAGCAGGCCGTCCGCAAAGGTGTCCACATCGGCCACCATGCGGCTGACGATATCGCCGGAGGGGTGGCTGTCGAGGTAGGACAGCGGCAGGGTCTGAATTTTGCGCAGGGCTTCGTTGCGCAGGTCGCGGCTGACAAGGAAGGTGATGCGGTTGTTGCACACGCTCAGCAGCCACTGCGCAAGAGCGGCCACACCGGCAACCACCAGCACCTCGATGATAATGCGCATCACACCGCCAAAATCTACGGAACCCTTGCCCAGCATCATATCAATGGCGCTGCCGCAGAGGATGGGGATATACAGCTGTGCACCCACGCTCACGGCAGCAACGATCAGGCTGCACACCACAAACAGGGAATAAGGTTTGATCTTGCCCAGAACACGGGTCAGGGTGGCCTTGCGCTGCTGCGGGGTCAGCTTTGTTTTTGCTTTTGCACTCATTTCTGCGCATCCCCTTTCTTGAACTGGCTCTCGTAGATCTCCTCGTAGACGGGGCAGGTCTGGCGCAGCTGGTCGTGGGTGCCGATGCCCACCAGATGGCCGTCGTCCAGCACCAGAATTTGATCTGCGTGCTGCAGGCTGGCAGCGCGCTGGCTCACGATGAACACGGTCAGGCTGCCGGGCAGAGCAGCCAGTGCCTTGCGCAGGGCGGCATCGGTGGCATAGTCCAGTGCGCTGGCGCTGTCGTCAAGGATCAGAATTTCCGGCTTGCCCACAAGGGCGCGGGCGATGGTCAGGCGCTGCTTCTGTCCGCCGGACAGGTTGCGACCGCCCTGCTCCACAGGCTCGTCCAGCCCAAGGGGCTTGGCTTTGACGAACTCCGCAGCCTGTGCGGTCTCCAGTGCGGCCCACAGGTCCGCATCGGTGGCATTCTTGTTGCCCCACAGCAGGTTGGAGCGGATGGTGCCGCCAAAGAGCTGGGCCTTCTGCATGACCATGGCTGCCTTGCCGCGCAGTTCTTCGCGGGGATAGTTCCGGGCATCGCGGCCCATGATCTCCACCGTGCCTTCGGTGGCATCGTAGAAGCGGGGAATCAGGTTGACAAGGCTGGATTTGCCGCTGCCGGTACCGCCGATGACACCAATGGTCTGGCCGCGCTTTGCAGTGAAGCTGATGTCGGAAAGGCTGGGTGCACCGGCACCCACATAGGTCAGGCTTACATGCTCAAAGCGCACGGCATCGCCGGATTTTTCGGCGGGCACCTCGCCCAGAAGCTTTTCCGGGAAGGCCATGCCGGGCTTGGTGTCCAGCACAGCCTGCACGCGGCCTGCGCAGGCCAGCGCCTTGCTCACCTGCACGATCAGGTTTGCCAGCTTGACCAGCTCCACAAGGATCTGGTTCATGTAGTTCACCAGCGCGATCACGTCGCCGGAAGCCATGCCACCCACATTGATCTCAATGCTGCCCACATAGAGCAGTGCCACAATGGCAATGTTGATGAGCACATAGGTCAGCGGGTTCATCAGGGCAGAGATATGGCCTACATGGAGCTGCATCTTGGTCAGCAGATCGTTGGCATTCTCAAAGCGCTCTACCTCGCTCTTTTCCTTATCAAAGGCGCGCACCACGCGCACGCCGGTCAGGTTTTCGCGGGTCAGGCCCAGCACCCGGTCAAGGCGATTCTGTACCGTCTTGTACAGGGGCCGGGTAGCAGCCATGATGCCGAACACCACCACGCTCAGCAGCGGGATGGTCACTACAAAGATCAGCGCTGCACGGGCATTCACTGTAAAGGCCATGACCATGGCACCGATCACCACGAACGGGCTGCGCAGGAACAGGCGCAAAAACAGGTTCAGGCCGCTCTGCACCTGGTTCACGTCGCTGGTCATGCGGGTGATCAGGGTGCTGGTACCGAGGGTGTCCATCTCGGTAAAGCTCAGGGTCTGGATGTGCTCAAACAGGGCGTGGCGCAGAGCTGTGGAATAGCCCACGGCCGCCTTTGCGGAAAAATACTGTGCCGTCAGGCTGCAGGCAAGGCCGATCATGGCCAGCAGCAGCAAAATGCCGCACCGCACAAGGATATAGTGGAAGTCGTGGGCGGCAATGCCGATGTTCACGATATCCGCCATGACCAGCGGCACAAACAGGTCGAACGTGGCTTCCAGCATCTTGAAAAGGGGCGCAAGCACGCTCTCGCGCTTGTAGTCCTTCAGATAGCCTAGCATCTTGTTCAAGGCGATACTCCTTCTTTCTTGCATTATAAGGTTTATGAAATCCTACTTATTATAGCGTACAAAAACTTAAAAAGCCATAGAAAATGTTTTTATTGCAAAAGTGTGCTGAAAACCGCCGGGCAAAATGCCGAAAACGGTTGAAACCAGGGTGGGGGTATGCTACAATGATTTTAAATATTGCACAAAAGGGGAAACAGGAATGCTGATAAGTTTGGTCGTTCCGTGCTACAATGAGGAAGAATCACTTCCCATTTTTTATAAAGAGGCCAGCAAGATCGCACAGCAGATGGGAATATCCCACGGAGCAGATTTTGAGTTCATCTTTGTGGATGACGGCTCAAAAGACCGCACACTGCAGATCGCGCGGGAATTGCACCGGAAAGATGCCCGTGTGCGGTACATCTCCTTCAGCCGGAACTTTGGCAAGGAAGCAGGCATTTATGCCGGATTAAAAGCGGCAAAGGGCGATTATGTAGCAACGATGGATGCGGATCTGCAGGACCCGCCCTCGCTGCTGCCGGAAATGCTGGAGCTGCTGCTCTCCGGCGAATATGACTGCGCGGCCACCCGCCGCACGACACGCGAGGGTGAACCGCCCGTTCGCAGCTGGTTTGCCAAAAAGTTTTATCAGATCATCAATAAGCTCTCGGATACAGAGATCGTGGATGGAGCAAGAGACTTCCGCCTGATGAGCCGCAAGATGACTGATGCCGTGCTGAGCATGGCGGAATATAACCGCTTCAGCAAGGGCATTTTCAGCTGGGTCGGCTTTAAAACGAAGTGGATCGACTACAAAAACGTAGAGCGTGTGGCGGGCACAACAAAGTGGAACTTCTGGGGTCTGCTCAAATATTCGATCGAAGGCATTGTGGGCTTTTCCACAGCTCCGCTGCTGATGGCGGCGGGCCTTGGCCTTGCCTTTTGCGTATTGGCGTTTGTAGGCATCATGATCGTGGTGGTGCGTGCACTGATGTTCGGCGACCCTACTTCCGGCTGGCCGAGCCTTGTCTGCATTATCCTTTTGTGCAGTGGTGTGCAGCTGCTGTGTACAGGCATTGCGGGCGAGTACCTTGCCAAAACATATCTTGAAACAAAGCACAGACCAATCTATATTGCTGCTGAGACCGAAGAAGATCTGGACGCGGAATAAGGCGTTTCAGGAAAAATGTATTTTTAACGGGGTGCCAGAAGAAGCTGATCTGGCACCCCGCTTTTTTAAGCAGGGAAAAATGGATACATACAGATAGGCGTTGTACCCAAAGCCATTTCCTGCTATACTAAAAATTGACTAGAAACTGGAAGAATGGTGAGCAGATGGCAAAAAGACAAGACGGCGGCATCCGGCTGCGCCCGGTGGGCACCCGCAAGCATCGGCAGAACGCTCCGGCCTACAGCCCGGCGGGCACCGGCTGCCCGGCCTTTGAGCAGGCAGTGGAAAATTTATATAAAGGCCAGAACGAAGAAAGCTTCTGGACGCTGATGGGCGCTTTGAACTATGCACTGGAAATGGAGACCCATGTTCTGGTGCCGCTGCGCACGGCACTGACGGTGCACAACACGCCTGCACCGTGGACGGAGCATCCGGTGCCCACGGCAAAGGCGAAGGACCTGCAGCTGTGGACCCTGCGCAACGAGAAGGGCCGCACATGGCTGCCTATGTTCACCTCTGCAGCTGCGGCCTGCGCCGACCGCAGCACTTCTGCCCGGCCAATGGCAGATTACACCCTGCAGGATGCCATGGAGCTGGCCCTTTCCACTGAGGGGATTGACGGCGTGGTGCTGGACCCGTGGAGCCACTCGGCTACGCTGGACGGCGCTCTGCTCAACGGTTTGCTGCACGCGGGCCATACGCCGGAAGACCCCGGTGATGAGAAAGCGGATGCCGGAAAGGAAGCCGCCCGCAAGGGCAACTGGGCGCAGGCTGTGGAATGCTTTGAAAAAGCAGCCGAGCTTGGCAGCACCATGGGACTTGCCCTGCTGGCAGACTGCATTTATAAGGGCCGCGGCACCCGCACGAACCGTGCCGAGGCCCGCCGCATGTGGAAGGAAGCAGCGGACAGCGGCGAGATCTTATCCAACATTGCACTGGGCGATGACTGCGCTGCCCGGGGCGACAATGGCCGGGCACTTTTGTATTACCGCCGTGCCCGCGCCAACGCAGCCCATATGCCGGATATCGAGTACACTCCGCAGGTGTGCCTGCGTGTGGCCCAGACCGAAACGCGCTACACCAGCCGCAAAAAGGCGCTGGCACTGGCCGCAGAAGCAAGGCAGGGCTTTTCCATCAAGGCCCGTGAACACGAGCCGGACGCAGAGCAGTGGCTGGCCGAAGCTGACCAGCTCATCCGGGAACTGACCAGTGAACTGCCTGCCCGAGCCACAGCTTACGACATGGAATCTTTACAATTGGACTAAAAAATCGTCATATCGGGACGGTAAGATATACTCGGAAATGATTTGAAGAGCTGCGCCCAAGATGCACAGCACCGGAGAGGAAACAGACAGTATGAGCAAAGTAATCGGCATCGATCTCGGCACGACCAATTCCTGTGTGGCAGTGGTGGAGGGCGGCAAGCCCGTGGTCATCACCAATGCGGAGGGTGAGCGCACCACCCCCAGCGTTGTGGCCTTCACGAAGGACGGTGAACGTCTGGTGGGCGGTGCGGCCAAGCGCCAGATCGCCACAAATTCCGGGCGCACCATCTCCAGCATCAAGCGCCATATGGGCAGTGACTATCGGGTGCACATCGACGGCAAAGACCTGACCCCGCAGGAGATCAGCGCCATGATCTTGGCCAAGATCCGCCGCGATGCCGAGAGCTATCTGGGCGAGCCGGTGACCGAAGCGGTCATCACGGTGCCCGCCTACTTCGACGACAGCCAGCGCAAGGCTACGCAGGATGCAGGCCGCATTGCAGGCCTGAACGTGCTGCGCATCATCAACGAGCCTACTGCTGCCGCTGTGGCCTATGGTTTGGATAACGAAGCGGCGCAGAAGATCCTCGTCTACGACCTCGGCGGCGGCACCTTTGATGTGTCCATCATCGAGATCGAGGACGGGATCTTTACGGTGCTTGCCACCGGCGGCGACACCCATCTGGGCGGTGACGACTTCGATCAGCGCATCGTGGAATATGCCGTGGCCGAGTTCAAAAAATCGGATCGCATCGACCTCTCCCGCGACCCGGCGGCTATGGGCCGGCTGAAAGAGGAAGCCGAAAAGGCAAAGAAGGAGCTTTCTGCCGCACCGTCGGCACAGCTGAACCTGCCCTTTATCGCAGTGGGCAAGGACGGCCCTCACCACTTGGATATCTCGCTTTCCCGCCCGCAGTTCGAGATGATGACCGGCGACCTGCTGGCCCGCACAGTGGCTCCCGTGCAGAATGCGCTGCGGGATGCAGGCATTTCTGCCAGCCAGCTGGGCAAGGTGCTGCTGGTGGGCGGCAGCACCCGGATGCCTGCCGTGGAGCGTCAGGTGAAGGAGCTGCTGGGCTGCGAACCCAGCCACAGCCTGAACCCGGACGAGTGTGTTGCCATGGGTGCGGCGGTACAGGGCGGTCTGCTGCAGGGCGGAGGCAAGCTGGCCGGTGCCACCGGCGCAGCGGCGCAAGGCCTTGTGCTGATGGATGTGACCCCGCTGACCCTCTCCATTGAGACGCTGGGCGGCGTGGCCACCCCGCTGATTACCCGCAACAGCATGATCCCCACCCGCAAGAGCCAGATCTTCACCACCGCACGGCCCATGCAGACCAGTGTGGAGATCAACGTGCTGCAGGGCGAGCGCCACTTTGCCCGCGACAACAAGAGTCTGGGCAAATTCAAGCTCACCGGCATCCGGGCAAGCTTCTCCTCCAAACCGCAGATCGAAGTTACCTTCGATATCGACGTGAACGGCGTGGTGAAGGTATCTGCCAAGGACCTTGGCACCGGCAGGGAGCAGAACATCACCATCACCGGAAGCACCAACCTTTCGGAAAATGAAATCCAGCGCGCCATGGCAGACGCTGCCGCCTATGAGGCCGAGGACAGCCGCCGCAAGGAGCGGCTGGACCTGCACAATCAGGCCGAGGTGCTGGCCTACAAGGTGGACGAGGCTCTTTCCAAATGCAAAAAGGAGCTGGATAAGGACGAGAAGAACCGCATCAAAACGGACCTCGCCAACCTCCGCCGCTGCCTGCGCAAGGATAAGCCCGAAAAAATGAATGAAAACGAGGAAGCCGCCCTGCGTCAGGCCAAGACCCAGCTGGAAGAAAGCGCCAACCATCTGATGGTGCTTTATACCAGTGAGCAGGATAGCAGCGATAACGGAGAAAATCATCTGTAATTTTACCAGCAGGACGGCAGATAGTTTCCTAAGTAAATGATCCGCTGGGGTGGGATCCTGTTGCCGCAGGCAATAGGGTGGGCGATGGAACGGCCCGTTGCATTTGCGTGGAAAGCTATCTGATGGCCTGCATCATAAGAACAACAAAAACCTCCGCTGTGTTTTTGCACAGCGGAGGTTTTCTATGTGGAAAAGTATTACAGCATCTTAGAAAGGAATGCTTTTAGTCTGGGATGCTTCGGGTTCGTGAACAACTCCTGCGGCGGCTCGTCCTCCTGGATCTTGCCGTCATCGATGAAGATGACGCGGTTGGACACCTCACGGGCGAAGCCCATTTCGTGGGTGACCACCAGCATGGTGATGCCGGTGTGGGCCAGCTCCTTCATCAGTTCCAGAACCTCGCCCACCATTTCGGGGTCGAGGGCGCTGGTGGGCTCGTCGAACAGGATCACGTCCGGGTCCATGGCAAGGGCACGGGCAATGGCAATACGCTGCTGCTGACCGCCGGAAAGGCTCTTGGGGTAGGCATCGGCCTTGTCGGACAGGCCCACGCGGGCCAGCAGCTCGTCGGCCTTGTCGGAAATGGCCTGCTTATCCTTGAGCTTGAGCAGGGTGGGGGCCAGCTCAAGGTTCTTCTTCACGGTCAGGTGGGGGAAGAGGTTGAAGTGCTGGAACACCATGCCCATCTTCTGGCGCACAGCATCAATGTGGGCCTCGTCCACCTCGGTGCCCTCAAATTTGATGCTGCCGGAGGAGGGAATCTCCAAACGGTTCAGGCAGCGCAGAAAGGTGGATTTGCCGCAGCCGGAAGGGCCGATCAGGCAGACCACATCGCCGCGGTAAATATCAATATCGATGCCCTTCAGCACGTCCAGAGTGGGGGTGGGCTGCTTTGCGCCCGGCTTCTTTTCGCCGCCGTAGGTCTTTGTCAGGCCGCGGACTTCCAGAATCTTATCGGTCACTTTGAGCAAGCCTCCTCTCAAACTTTGCCAGCAGACGGGTGAACAGCATGACCAGCACAAGGTAGATCAGCGCATCGCCCAGCAGCGGGAACATGGGCTCATAGGTGCGGTTCATGATGCCCTGTGCGGCGTACAGCAGCTCCTTGCCGCCGATGACCGTGATCAGGGAAGTATCCTTCAGCAGGATAATGAACTCGTTGCCCAGTGCGGGCAGCACCGCACGGATGGCCTGCGGGATGATGATGACCACCATGGTGGTCATGTAGTTCAGGCCGAGGCTGCGTCCGGCCTCCATCTGGCCGGGGTCAATGGCCATCAGACCGCCGCGGATGATCTCGGACACATAGGCACCGGAGTTGATGCCCAGTGCCAGCGCACCCACCATGGTAAAGTTGCGGCTGTTGGCAAAGATGACCATGCTCATGATGAGCAGCTGCACCATCATAGGCGTGCCGCGGATGATGGTGGTGTAAATTTCGCAGATGATGTTGAAGAAGCCCAGCACCGGGTTCTTGTGGCCGGGGCGCTGCTGGTCGTGTGCCACACGCACCAGAGCTACCACGCTGCCCAGCACGATGCCCAGTGCCAGTGCCAGCGCAGTGACCAGCAGGGTAGTGCCCACACCCTTGATGTACTGCGTCCAGCGGTCATTCAGGATGAACGCCTGATAAAACTTGAAGAAGAAATTCTGCCCGAAGCTGAGCGTAGTGCCGCTGTTGAGCAGCTCTTTGAGCAGTTCGTACTGTGCAGCCATTCGCATCCTCACTTTCCTGTTTTGTTAGAATTTTGTAACCTTATTTTTCCAAAAAAGGGGAGGTGCCCCAGTTGGGGCTGCCTCCCCGTGGTTCCGTTATCAGCCAGCTGATTATTCAGCGGTGATGTACTTGTCCACGATGGCCTGCAGGGTGCCGTCAGCCTTCAGCTCTTCCAGAGCGGAGTTGATGGCGTCCTCCAGCGGAGAGCTCTTTGCCATGCCGATGGCGTAATCCTCCTCGGCGTAGCTGGTCTCCAGCACCTTCAGGCCGGGGTTGGCAGCCACATACTCCTTGGCGGGAGCGTTGTCGATGACCACGGCGTCCACCTGACCATTGTTCAGGGCCTGCACAGCGGTCAGACCGCTGTCGTAAGCCACCACAGCGTCCTCGCCGAAATCATCGGTGCAGTAGATGTAACCGGTGGTGCCGCGCTGGGTGCCGATCTTCTTGCCGGCCAGATCGTCGGGAGAAGCAATGTCGGAGCCCTCGGGAACGATGACGGACTGGATGCCGGTAGCGTAGCTGTCGGAGAAGTCCATCACGGCCTTGCGCTCGTCGGTAACGGTAACGCCGGCCATAACGATGTCGGCCTTGCCCTGCTGCACGCTCAGCAGAGCGGCGTCAAAGTCCATGTCATCGATCTGCAGCTCCAGACCCAGCTTGTCAGCGATGGCCTGAGCAGCCTCGATGTCGATGCCCTCGAACTCGCCTGCATCGGTGGTCATCTCATACGGAGGGAAGGTTGCGTTGGTAGCCATGGTCAGCTTGCCAGCCTCAACGGTGGTCAGCTCGCCAGCGGCAGCGCTGGTGGAAGCAGCTTCAGAAGAAGCAGCAGAGCTTGCCACGGAGGAAGCGGTGCTTGCGGAAGAACCACCGCAGGCAGTCAGAGCCAGAGCGGCAACGGACAGACCGGCAGCTGCCAGAAAGCTGCGACGAGAGATCTTTTTCATATTCAAACACTCCTCAAATGTACTGTATGTTTTTGCGGTACGCCGGAACGATGCGATTCATCGAACATCTGGCGAACGAATTTAGTATAGATTGTACAAATTGAAAAGTCAATACTTGTGCAAAAAATCTCATCAATTGAAACCGAATTGAAAACAATTATACAAAAAATGCGTCGACAAAATGTATATATACAAATTATAGATATTTTGCGATCTCTTCTTTGCTCCGCTTTGGCACGCAGTAATCCCGGTTCTCGTCCAGATAATACTTTACGCCGGTCTCAGCCGTCAGCGGCACAATGTGAGCCTTGTGGGCCGGGTAGCCGAACGCCACCATGAATGCCAGCTTCTGCGGTTCTTCAATGCCCAGCAGTTCGGTGAGGGCGGGCTTGTTGATCGCGCCCATGATGCAGCTGCCCACGCCTTTGTCCCATGCGGCAAGGGTCATGTTGGCAAGGGCAATGCCGGTATCGGTGGCAAGGTCGCCGGGGATGGAGGTATCCTGCACCACGGCCACATACAGGGTGGGCAGCTCGTCGGCTTTGGGTGTGCCCTGCTCCGGCGGCAGATAGGCAGCCCACTTGACCAGCGGCTGCACCTTTGCCACCTCCTCGGGCTTGTTCACCACCACCAGACGCACAGCCTGACGGTTGGCTCCGCAGGAGGACAGGCGGACGGCCTCGACGATATCATCCACCACATCCTGCGGAACAGCTTTCTGTGCAAAGCGGCGGTAGGTGCGGCGGCTGACAAGAGTATCCATAACAGACATAAAGAGCACCTCTTTTGTATAAGTACTGTCAAAAGTATAGCAGATGCGGCAGAGTCTTGCAACGCTCCGGCGCAAAAAAAGCTTTCACGCTGGGCAGTGATCTTGCCTTCTGCGACAGGCTGCGATTGCATCCGACGAATGATATATGGTAAAATGTGGTAAAAGAAGGGGGCGGCGCAATGGTATTGGCGGCAGGCATCGTGGGTTTTATTCTGGGGGTCAATGTGGGTTTTTTGTTTGCCGGGCTGATGCGGGCGGCAAGAGAGGAACAGAAGCAGACGAGAGAGGAACAGGAGCAGACGAAAGATGAAAACGGGACATGCGGAGGATGAGTAAAAATAGCACAGAACAGAAGGGGCCGCTGCAGGGAATAATGTGCAGCGGCCCTTAAATTATGATTTTTAATGTTTCCGGTGCCGCTTTGGGATGGGCACGCTGAGCACCAGCGTGATGCCGATGGCCAGCGCAACGGCTACTTTAAAGGTACTGATGCCGTTGGAGAGGGCCAGCGCGTTGTTGCCCTGAATGAAATAGTAGGCGGTGTAGTAGATGCCCGCGCCGGGCACCAGCGGGAAGATGCCGGACAGCAGAAAGACCGTTACCGGCATTTTGAGCACAATGGCAAACACCCGGGTGAGGATGGTCAGCGGGATCACCGCCAGCAGGGAGGCTGCGGCACTGTCTGCCCCCAGCATCACGGCCAGCTCGTAGACGAACCAGCCCACGGCACCCACCAGCCCGCAGAAGGGCAGGCTTTTGCGCGGACAGCCGAACAGAACGGCAAAACTCAGGGTGCCTGCGCCGGCAATAAAGAACTGCGCGGCCAGCTCCCCAATTTGTGTACTGGTCAACATCATGCCACGACCACCCCCGTAAAGAATGTATAAAGGCTCAGCACAAGGCCGGTGCCAATGGCAATGCTGGCTGCAATGAGCAGCGCATCGATCATGCGGATGGTGCCAGAGAGGTAATCTCCGTGCACAAAGTCGCGGATGCCCATGGTAAAGGCGATGCCGGGGGTCAGGATCATCAGCGAACCGATAATAGAATGACTGGCCGGTGTGCCCAGCACTCGGCAGGCCAGAATGCACACCAGCGTGATAAGCGCAGCACAGCTGATCTTGCAAAAGCCGCCGGGCAGCTCGTGCTGCTCACACAGCAGCAGATAGCCGCTGGCAAGAAAGCCTGCCAGTGCCGCCGCCAATGCGCTGCGCAGCGTGCCGCCGAAGATCAGCGCAAAGCAGAACGCACCGCACATGCCGCTGACCAGCTGCACCCAGTTCTTGGGAAAAGGGATGCGCCGCGCCAGCACCAGACGGCTCTCGGCTTCGTCCAGCGACATGCTGCCCTCTGCGATCTCGCGGGAGAGGGCATTCACTGCCGCCACCCGGCCCAGATGAGTGGTGCGGGTAGGTACATTGCGCACCTCGCTGATCTCGGCGGTGCCCGCACTGGCAAAGATGCCGTTGGTCAGCACGTAAACATGGAACTCCCGCAGGTGGAATGACCGGGCCATGATCTCCATGGTCTGCTCCACCCGGAACACCTCGGCACCGTTTTCCAGCAATGTCTGGCCCGCCGCCATGATAAAATCCATGATGCGGCGGCGCAGCTCTTCATCCGGGAAAACCTCGCGGCTGCTCATTGCCGTACCTCCTTTATAAATAATGCTGTCTTATTCTACCATGTCCGCGGCTGGCGCACAAGATAAAAAAACGCAATTTCCTACTAAAAAACTTCGTTGTAGGTGTTGACAAATCCGGTCGATTGGATTATTATAAATGCAATATCACAAAAATGGCTGTGAAGAGAAGAGTAGGCCTTCGCATTGATCCTTACCAGAAAGCCCGGGCGATGGAAAAGGGCAGGAAACAGGAAGCTGAAAATGGTCTCGGAGCCGTGTGGGCGAGGCGCATGAGCGCTAAGTTTGCAACGGGATGCGCCCGTTACAGCGTCCGGCTGTAAGCAGCAAAGCTGCCGCAGCATCGAGGCTGTGCCCGTGAGGGTATGGTAAACCAAGGTGGTACCACGGAAGTATGTTATGCTCCCGTCCTTGTCTGAGCGTTGGCTCAAGGTCAAGGACGGGAGCTTTTTTCATGCATCCGTCAAAGGCCCTTAGCACGGAACTGTGCCGTGCGGGCCGCTGTACATTATAATAAGCAAATAGAGAGGGAACAAAACTATGATTACTCGTCGTGATTTTCTGAAAGTTACCGGTGCTGCAGCTGCTGCAGCTGCCCTGACCGCATGCGGCGGTTCTTCTTCCACCGCATCTTCTGCTGCTTCCGGCACTGCTTCTTCCGCAGCTTCTTCTGCTGTGGCTAAGCTGGACAAGGTGAAGGTGGCTGTGCCCAACGACACCACCAACGAAGCACGCGCCCTGACCCTGCTGGAGAAGAACGGCTTCTTTAAGCTGAAGGCGGATGCAGGCCTGACCGCAACCGCAAAGGACATCGAGGAGAACCCTCTGAATGTTTCCGTCGATGAGGTCGAGGCTGCTCAGGTGCCCAACGTCCTGCAGGACGAGGACTACGCCGTCATCAACTCCAACTACGCCATCTCCGCTGGTCTGGACCCCATGACCGATGCTCTGGCAATGGAGGACGGCACCTCTGCTTACGTCAATATTCTGGTCTGCAAGGACGGCAATCAGGAAGAGCCGAAGATCAAGGCTCTGGCCGCTGCTCTGCAGAGCCAGAAGGTGAAGGAGTTCATGGATGAAAACTACAAGGGCGCTGTGGTGTCCGTTGTGGAGAACCCCACCGACGGCTATGACTCCTCCATCGACTACGATGCACTGAACGGCGAGACCGTCAGCTGCGCTGCTACGCCGGCTCCTCACTGCGAGGTTCTGGAGATCTGCAAGGACATTCTGGCCGAAAAGGGCATCACGCTGGATATTCAGGAGTACGACGACTACATCATTCCCAACAACATCGTTGAGGACGGCCAGTGCGATACCAACTATTTCCAGCATCAGCCGTATCTGGACGACTTCAATGCAGAGCACGGCACCCATCTGGTGACGGTTGCCGGCATCCACGTGGAGCCTATGGGCATCTACGGCGGCAAGCAGGACAGTCTGGCACCGATCGAGGGCTAAGCAGACTCCCCCAGTCACCTTGCGGTGACAGCCCCCTCGGGGAGGGGGCCTTTGCCTGACCGTTCTGTTTCAGGCTCCCTCCATGAGGGAGCTGGCAAACCCGCAAGGGTTTGACTGAAGGAGTTTATTCAACAGCAAGGAGCAATTTCTGTGATCGAGATCAAACATCTTTCCAAGACCTTCCAGATGAAGGACGGCGCGGTGAATGCGCTGAAGGACATCAACCTCACCATCCCGGATGGTTCCATTTATGGCATCATCGGCATGTCCGGTGCGGGCAAATCCACGCTGGTGCGCTGCATCAACTTGCTGGAACGCCCCACCGAGGGCAGCGTTGTGATCGACGGCACCGCTATGGAGACTTTAAACGCAGCCCAGCTGCGTGAGCGCCGCCGCGAGATCACCATGATCTTCCAGCAGTTCAATCTGCTGATGCAGCGCAGCTGCCTGAAGAACATCTGCTTCCCCATGGAGCTGGCCGGTGTGAAAAAGGCGGAGGCCGAAAAGCGTGCCAGAGAGCTGCTGGAAGTGGTGGGCCTGCCCGATAAGGCCAACGCCTACCCGGCACAGCTGTCCGGCGGCCAGAAGCAGCGCATTGCCATTGCCCGCGCACTGGCAACGGACCCCAAAGTTCTGCTCTGCGATGAAGCCACCAGCGCACTGGACCCCAACACCACCCATGCGATCCTGACCCTGATCAAGGACATCAACAAGAAGCTGGGCATCACGGTGGTGGTCATCACCCATCAGATGAGCGTTGTGGAAGAGATCTGCGATCATGTTGCCATTCTGGACGGCGGCGTTGTGGTGGAGGAAGGCTCCGTGCAGGAGATCTTCTCGAACCCCAAAACGCCCGCAGCAAAGCGTCTGGTGGCACCCAACGGCGGCAGCGCCGCGCGGGATCTGTCCAGTTTTGCACCGGACGACCATGTGGTGCGCGTCACCTTCAACGGTTCGTCCACGGCAAAACCGCTGGTGGCAAGCCTTGCCGCAGAAAAAGGCGTTCTGGTGTCGGTGCTCAGCGCCGACACCCGCGACCTGAGCGGTCAGTGCTACGGCTCCATGCTGCTCAAGCTGCCCGCTGATGTGGAGCAGGCAAAGCAGGCTGCGGCCTATATGCGCGCCCAGCCCGGCATTACGGTAGAGGAGGTGACCGGCGAATGAGTATTGCAGATTACGGCTTTGCCATCTGGGAGACCTTTTATGTGACGGTCCTTTCCACCGCGTTTGCGCTGGTGCTGGGCCTGCCACTGGGTGTGCTGCTGGTGGCCGGTGATAAGGACGGCATTCTGCCGCTGCCCGGCTGGCTGATGCACATTCTCAACATCGTTATCAACATCCTGCGCAGTGTTCCGTTCCTGATCCTGATGATCTGTGTATTCCCGCTTACCCGTGCCATCGTGGGCACCACGGTGGGTACCAAAGCCACCATCGTTCCGCTGGTGGTGGCAGCCTTCCCGTTCGTGGCACGTCTGGTGGAGACCAGCCTGCGCGAGCTGGACGAGGGCGTGGTGGAAGCGGCCCAGAGCATGGGCGCAACGCCGTTCCAGATCATTACCAAGGTGATGATCCCGGAATGCCTGCCCGGCCTGATCTCCAGCATGACCACCGCACTGACCACCATTCTGGGCTACTCGGCCATGTCCGGTGTCATTGGCGGCGGCGGTCTGGGCAAGATCGCTTTGTCCTACGGCTATTACCGCTACCAGACCGATATCATGATCGTGTGTGTCATTTTGCTGGTGCTGATGGTTCAGGTGTTCCAGACTTTGGGCACTGCTTGGGCCACCAGAAGCGATAAGCGGCTGCGGAAGTAAGAAAAGTGTCCTCGCCCTCTCAGTCTCGCGTTTGCTCGACAGCTCTCCCAAAGGGAGAGCCCTTGGCAGAACCGGAAACATATTCATTATGCCAAAGCCTCCCACTTTGGGAAAGATTCTCCCCGCATCGGGGAGAAATGTCACCGCAGGTGGCAAAGCGGGGAACAGGTGGCACGGCGTGAGCCGTGACGGAGAGGGCGAGGCTGCTGACCGAAACAAAGCAGTTCAAGCCTGATTTAAGCCCCGGACGGGAACTAAAATTTAACGTTTCAATTCCCCGCCGGAGGCCGCTGCACTCCTGCGGGGAATTGTGCTATATGGACAAACCCAGTAAAGGAGTATGTAGTATGAATCGTGATACCATCTGTGTGCAGGGCGGTTACACCCCCGGCAACGGCGAACCCCGCCAGATCCCCATTGTTCAGTCCACCACCTTCAAGTATGCCACCAGCGAAGACATGGGCAAGCTGTTCGATCTGGAAGCCGACGGCTACTTCTATTCCCGTCTGCAGAACCCCACCTGCGACCTTGTGGCTAAGAAGATCTGCGAGCTGGAAGGCGGCACGGCTGCAATGCTGACCAGCAGCGGTCAGGCTGCAAACTTCTTTGCCCTGTTCAACCTCTGCGAAGCAGGCGACCACATCGTGGCATCCAGTACCATCTACGGCGGCACCTTCAACCTGATCTCCGTCACCATGAAGAAGATGGGCATTGAAGCCACCTTTGTGGACCCGCTGTGCACCGAGGAAGAGCTGAACGCCGCATTCCGGCCCAACACCAAGGTGGTGTTCGGTGAGACCATCGCAAACCCGGCCCTGACCGTGCTGGACATTGAGAAGTTTGCCAAGGCTGCTCACGCCCACGGTGTGCCGCTGATCGTGGACAACACCTTCCCCACGCCGGTCAACTGCCGCCCCTTTGAGTGGGGCGCGGATATCGTGACCCACTCCACCACCAAGTACATGGACGGTCATGGCGCGGTGCTGGGCGGTGCCATCGTGGACGGCGGCAAGTTCGACTGGATGGCCCACGCTGAGAAGTTCCCCGGCCTGTGCACCCCGGACGACAGCTACCACGGCATCACCTACGCCGAGCGTTTCGGCAAAGAGGGTGCCTTTATCACCAAGGCTACCGCGCAGCTGATGCGTGACTTTGGCTCCATGCAGTCGCCCATGAACGCCTACATGCTGAACCTCGGTTTGGAAAGCCTGCATGTCCGGATGCAGCGCCACTGTGCCAACGGCATGGCCGTGGCAGAGTTCCTTGAAAGCCATCCCAAGGTGGCCTACGTGAACTACTGCGGCCTGGAGTCCAGCCCGTACCATGCACTGGCTGAAAAATACTTGCCGAACGGCAGCTGCGGCGTGGTCAGCTTTGGTCTGGCCGGCGGCCGTGAGGCTGCAAGCATCTTTATGAAGAACCTGAAGCTGGCAGCCATCGAGACCCATGTGGCCGATGCCCGCACCTGCTGCCTGAACCCTGCATCCAGCACCCACCGCCAGATGAACGATGAGCAGCTGAAAGCCGCCGGTGTGCCCGCAGAGCTGGTGCGCATGAGCTGCGGCTTGGAAAGCAGCGAAGACCTCATCGCAGATATTGCACAGGCGCTGGATAAGATCTAAAAGGTGAGTTCAGCAGCATCTATCGGTTCCGGCCCTTCTCGTAAAAACGCGTTTGGAGCGCCCCGCAGGGCGCGACAAACGCAAAATATAAAAATAAATTCCGCTGAAGATAGCCAGAGCGTCAGCGGAGGCTATTCTAAATCGTTAGGAGTACGAACTATGCCGCTGATCATCCCCAAGACCCTGCCTGCTTACGATGCCCTCTACAACGAAAATATCTTCGTCATGCATCGTGAGCGCGCCCTTGCCCAGCACATCCGCCCGCTGGAGATCCTGATCCTGAACCTGATGCCCACCAAGATCACCACCGAGACCCAGATCGCCCGTCTGTTGGCAAATACCCCCCTGCAGGTGCACATGACCCTGCTGCAGACGGCCAGCCATGCGGCGACCCACGTTTCGGCAGCACACCTCGAATCGTTCTATAAGAACTTCAACGAGGTGAAGAACAACCGCTACGACGGCATGATCATCACCGGCGCACCGGTGGAGACCATGGACTTTGAGCAGGTGGATTACTGGCCGGAGCTGTGCGAGATCATGGACTTCAGCGAGACGAACGTCTACTCCACCCTGCATGTGTGCTGGGGCGCACAGGCGGGCCTGTACTACCACTACGGCGTGCACAAGCAGCTGCTGCCGGAAAAGATGTTCGGCGTGTTCGAGCACCGGGTCACCCGCCCGTCGAACCCTTTGGTGCGCGGCTTTGACGAGGTGTTCTATGCGCCCCACAGCCGCCACACCGGCATCAGCCGCGAGGATGTGGACAACTGTAAGGCTTTGCGCATCCTTGCCGAGAGCGATGCGGCTGGGCCCTTCCTTATGAGCACCGAGAACGGACGGCAGATCTTTGTCACCGGCCACCCGGAGTACGACAAGTACACGCTGGATTCGGAGTACCGCCGCGATGTGGACAAGGGCCTGCCCATCCATGTGCCGGTGAATTACTACCCGGACGATGATCCCACAAAGCCGCCACTGTTCCGCTGGCGTGCCCACGCCCACCTGCTGTATGAGAACTGGCTGAACTACTACGTCTACCAGAACACCCCCTACGATCTGGGCGAGATCCAGCGCGTGAAGCACGAATAAATGCACAAAAACCGGTATTGCGTCAAAATTGCGCGATACCGGTTTTTGTGCTATGCTGTTCCTGCGGCCCTTCTCCATTCCCCTAACCGCGGAAAGGAGGTGGTAACCAATGGAAGCCTTCATCTCATTTATACAGACTGTCGGAGCAGAGGTAGTTGCCTACTATCTGTGCAAGTGGCTTGACAGCCTGTTCTTCAAGGGCAGTAAGCACTAACCCAAGAAGCCCCCCGGTAGTATCAGTACCGGGGGGCTTTTGGTTTTTTCGTGGTAACCACGGAACAGGCCTTCATCTCATTGCCTATCTTTAGTATATGCAGTTTTGGGCAAAAGTCAAGCGATGAAATGTAAATTATTTTTTACGCCTTACCGGCTTTTTCTTGCGCACGCTGTAGCCAAAGGTGCCCAGCTTTTTGCCCAGTGCCAGATAGTCACCGTGGCTGTAGACGATGAGCTTTGCCTTTTCGAGACACAGCTTGCCGTTTTCGTCCAGCAGGCTTTCGTCCACATCACAGGCTGCCACTTCGGCAAGGAACAGGTCGTGGCTGCCCAGCGGGATCACCTGAGTTACCTTGCATTCCAGATTGACCGGGCTTTCTTCCAGAATGGGGCAGTCGGTCAGCACGCTGCCGGGGGCAGAATGCAGGCCGCAGGCGGCAAATTTATCCACATCACGGCCGCTTTTCACGCCGCACCAGTCCACCGAACGCACCAGCGCTTCGGTGGGCAGATTGATGGCAAACTGTCCGCTTTCCTTGATGAGGTGGTGGCTGTAGCGCTCCGGCCGAACGCTGATGGACACCATGCTGGGCTGGGTGCAGATGGTGCCCGTCCAGCCGATGGTGATGAGGTTTGGCTTTTCCAGCCCGCCGCAGGACACCAATACCGGCGGTTCCGGGTTCAGCAGGGTGCTGCCCCGCCAGCTCTGTTTGCTCATCCGTGATACTTCCTTTCGTAGGGTGCCCAGGTGCGCTCGCTGATGATGTAGCGCGGGCGGGCTTTCGTCTCCATATAAATTTTGCCGATATACTCGCCGATCACGCCTAAGCATACCAGCTGCACGCCGCCCACAAAGCAGACGATGCAGATAGTGGAGGCCCAGCCGGCCACCACGCTGCCCATGGCAGCTTCGATGATGGCCCAGATGACTCCGATAAAGCTGATCAGGCTCACAAAGATGCCAGATCCGGTAATAAGGCGGATGGGCTTGTTGGAAAGACTGGTGATGCCGTCGAAGGCAAGGGCCAGCATCTTGCTCAGCGGATAGTGGCTCTCACCGGCAAGGCGTTCGTGGCGCTCGTAGGTGACTACCTCGCTCTTGAAGCCAACCAGCGGCACCATGCCGCGCAGGAAAATGTTCACTTCCCTGTAGTCGGCAAAGCTTTCCAGCACACGGGTGCTGATGAGGCGGTAGTCTGCGTGGTTGAACACGATGTCTGCGCCCAGAGCGTTCATCAAATGGTAAAAGCCCTCGGCGGTGAAGCGCTTGAAGAAGGTGTCTGTATCGCGGCGGCTGCGCACGCCGTAGACCACCTCGGCACCGTCCAGATACTTTTTAACCATCTCGTCCATGGCGTTGATGTCGTCCTGACCATCGCAGTCGATGGAAATGGTAACATCGCAGGTGCCGCTGTGCAGTGCCTCCATCAAGCCTGCCAGCACGGCGTTCTGGTGGCCGCGGTTGCGGCTCTGGGAAATGCCGATGTAGTGCTCGTCCTGTGCGGCAAAACTCTGGATCAGTTCCCATGTCTTGTCTTTGGAGCCGTCGTTCACGAACAGCACCCGGCTCTTCTCGCTCACAAGGCCCTGTGCGGCAAGGCCGCTGATCTTTTCCAGAAACATGGGCGCTGTAATGGGCAGCACCTGCTCCTCGTTGTAGCAGGGGATCACGATCCATAAAATCGGTTTTGACATATTTAAAAATACTCCTATATTAAAAATAACAAGATGATGCCGCTGACGGTTACGGCCTTCCAGTGAAAAAGAGTTTGAGAAAATCCGTAGATTTTTCTAAAACTCAAATATAAAAATAAAATTCAAGCTGAATACAGCCAAAGCGCACGCGGCGGCTATTCAAATGGTCACTGCACCATTTGCTTCAGTACCTCAGGCTCCAGCAGCTTGAAGCTGCTTTTGTAGGTGTCCAGCAGGCCGTCCCGCTGCATCTGGCTCAGCTCGCGGCTGAGGGCGCTGCGGTCGCAGTTCAGGTAATCTGCCAGCTGGATGCGGGAGAACGGGATGCTGAAGGTCAGGCTGCCAGCCCGCTCGGCTTCACTGAGCAGATAGGCGCACACTTTGGCCCGCAGGCTTTTGAGCACCAGCAGGTCGATGCGGCGGGAGAGGGAAAAATATTTATCGCTGATGGTGCGCACCAGATTGCGCAATGTCTGCTGGTGCGCCGGACTGCCATCCGAAAGCAGCAGCCGCTCGTAGGGGATCAGCAGCACCTCGCAGGGCACCGAAGCCATCACCGTGACCGGGCTTGCCAGACTGGAACCGCTCAGCACATCGCCGAACACGCCGCCCGGTTCCATGTGGGTGATGGGAATGCGCGCACCCTGCGGCCCGGGACGGTAGGCTTCCAGCTCACCGGACAGCACGATGCCCACCCTGCGGTTGGGTTCGCCCGCCAGAACAAGCGCTTCGCCTTTGCCGTAGCTGCGCATAACGGAACCCAGCTGGGCCAGCAGGGTCTGCAGCTCTTCAGGGGTCAGACCATTGAATAAAGAGGTGGAGCATAACAGCGGAAGAAAGTTTTTCATCACAATTCCGTGGGAAAGATCCGGCTTCCCACAGCCCTCCTGCAATTCCGTTGCACACGCAACGGTATTTTTGACTCTATTATAGTAAACTTAGACCCGCAAAGCAAATGATTTTGCAAATTTGCCTTGTAAAAAATATGAAAAGACCGACCCATGGTTCTGTGCAAAATTTTCAGGCACAAAACGGCGCGGTCTTGTGAGGAAAGAGGGAACCCCGCATGAAAAAACTGACATCCATGCTGCTGGCTCTGGCCCTTGCGCTGAGCCTTGCCGCCTGCGGCGGTGCGGCATCCAGCTCTGTTGCATCCAGTGCAGCTTCCAGCGAAGCTGTCTCCGAGGCTGCTTCGGAAGCCGCTTCCAGTGAGGAAGCCAAGGAACTGTCCACCACCGATGCTCTGCGCATTGCCGGCCTGAAAGGCCCCACCACCATGGGCCTTGTCAACCTGCTGAGCATGGAAGAGGATGGCACCGCTTCCATGGATTACGACCTGCAGCTTTACGGCGCTGCCGATGAGATCGTGCCGCTGCTGATGAAGGGCGAGCTGGACATGGCTGCCATCCCGGCGAATCTGGCCGCCACCCTGTATCAGAAGACGGAGGGCGGCATTCAGGCTGTGGCCGTCAACACGCTGGGCGTGCTGTACGTAGTGGAAAAAGGCGGCGATACGATCCAGTCCATGGCAGACCTTGCAGGCCGTACCATCCTGTCCACCGGAAAGGGCACCACGCCGGAGTACGTGCTGCGCTATCTTCTGAACGCCAATGGCATCGACCCGGACAAGGACGTGACCATTGAATACTACAGCGAGGCCACCGAGGTCACGGCCCAGATGGCCAATACCGAGGATGCCATTGCAGTTCTGCCCCAGCCCTATGTGACTGCAGCCGGCCTGCAGGACGACACCCTGCGTGTGGCCCTCGACCTGACCGAGGAATGGAACAAGGTCGCAGATACCCAGCTTATCACCGGCGTGACCGTGGTGCGCAAGGAGTATGCCGAGGAACACCCGGATGTTGTGGCCGCATTCCTGACCGACTACGCCAAGAGCGTGGAAGCTGCCAACACCGATCTGGACGGCACTGCCGCTCTGTGCGAGGAGCAGGGTGTTGTGGCCAAGGCTGCCATTGCCAAGAAGGCCCTGCCCAACTGCAACATCGTCTGCCTGACCGGCGACGAACTCAAGACCAACGCATCCGCTTATCTGCAGGTGCTGTTTGATGCCGACCCCAAGGCAGTGGGCGGCGCAATGCCCGGCGACGATTTCTACTGGACTGCCGAGTGATTCCTCAATAAGCCATCTCTCCGGCCGCTGTGCGATTGGTACGCACGGCGGCTTTTTCGTTTGCACAAAATGCTTGTATCCCAGCTTTTGTGCTCCCTGCACAAATTTAAAGACAAATTTTTGTGAACGAAAATGAACGAAATTGACTGGAAGTGATTGATTTTGGCACTGTATTTGCTATAATAAAGATGCAATCAACCAAAAAAACGCACAAACGGTCACAAACCGTCAAACGAAAATAAAGCTAAAGGAGAGGATGCCGATGCTGGCAGAAGAACGCTTCAGCCTGATCATGGAACAGCTGAACCGCAAGCGCACCGTGACGGTGCAGGAACTGTGCGAGGCGCTGAACACCAGCGAATCCACCATCCGGCGCGACCTGACCGAACTGGACCGGCTGGGCAAGCTGAACAAGGTGCACGGCGGTGCCACCCTGCCGGACAGCCGTTTTCTGGCGGATGAACCCACCATGGAGGCCAAGGAGTCGCAGGCTGTGGAGCAGAAGCGCAGCATCGCGCAGGCGGCGGCAAAGCTCATCAACGCCGATGATTTTGTGTTCATCGATGCAGGCTCCACCACGCTGGAGCTGGTGCGCGCACTGGCGGGGGATGCCCTCAAGGCCAGCTATGTGACCAACGGCGTGGCCCATGCCCGAGCACTGGCCCGAAAGGGCTGCCGGGTGTATCTGCCCGGAGGACTGCTGCGGCCCCAGACCGAAGCCATTGTGGGTGCACCCACAGTCACCAGCCTGCAGCGCTACAATTTTACCAAGGCGTTCATGGGTGCCAACGGTGTGGCGCTGGATGCCGGTTTTACCACGCCGGACCCCGAGGAAGCTGCCGTGAAAGCAGCGGCAGTGCACCGTGCACGGGAAGCCTGGTTCCTTGTGGATGATGCCAAGTTTTCCCGCATCTACCCGGCAGTCATTGCCGACCTGCAGGGCGGTGCCATTCTCACCAACCGCTGCCCCAACCCCAAATACGAACAATTCACGCTGGTAAAGGAGACGGAAGCATGATTTATACCGTAACATTCAACCCGGCCATTGAC
Source organism: Faecalibacterium sp. AF10-46 (assembly GCF_003604105.1). NCBI lineage: Bacteria > Bacillati > Bacillota > Clostridia > Eubacteriales > Oscillospiraceae > Faecalibacterium > Faecalibacterium sp. AF10-46. Next base: position 88,711 of record NZ_QVGY01000013.1, read on the forward strand.
TATGTGGTGCGTTTGGATGCACCGCTGGAAGTAGGCGAGGTGAACCGCGCCAAAGGCGAGGACTGCGTGCTGGGCGGCAAGGGCATCAATGTGTCCGGTGTGCTGGCACAGCTGGGCTGCGAGGGCGTGGCGCTGGGCTTTGTGGCCGGTGAGACCGGCGCATGGCTGGAACGCGGTCTTGCTGCACAGGGCTTAAAGACCGATTTTGTGCATCTGGAACAGGGCATGACCCGCATCAATGTCAAGATCAAGGCAGGGCAGGAGACCGAGCTGAACGGCGCGGGCCCCGACATTCCGGAGAGCGCCATGCAGGAGCTGGAAAAGAAGCTGGACAGCCTGAACGAGGACGATATCCTCATTCTGGCGGGCAGCATTCCGGCAAGCCTTTCGCAGGATACCTACGAGCGGCTGCTGGCCCGGCTGCAGGGCAGGGGCGTGCGTGCTGTGGTGGATGCCACCCGCGACCTGCTGGTGAACGTGCTGCAGTACCACCCCTTCCTCATCAAGCCCAATAACCACGAGCTGGGCGAGATCGTGGGCAGGGTGCTGACTACGGACGAAGAGATCATTGCTGCGGCCCGCACCCTGCAGGAAAAGGGTGCTTGCAACGTGCTGGTAAGCATGGCGGGCGACGGTGCCCTGCTGGTGGACGAAAATGGCGAGGTGCATCGCATCGGCTGCCCCAAGGGCAAGGTCGTAAACAGCGTGGGCGCAGGCGACAGCATGGTGGCCGGCTTTGTGGCTGGCTGGATGCAGACCCGGAGCTATTCCTTTGCACTGCGTCTGGGCACCGCCTGCGGCAGCGCCACCGCGTTCAGTCTGGGTCTTGCCACCAAAGAAAAAATCGACGAACTGATGAAGGAAATCTGACCCTCTGTGACGGAGAGGGTTGCAGTTATACAGGAAGGGAGAAAAATCATGCGTATTACGGAATTATTCACCGCGCAGTCCATCGCACTGGATGAGGCTCTGACCGATCAGGAGCAGATCATCAGCCGTCTGGTGGAGCTGCAGGCCACCCATGGCAACATCACGGACAAGGAAGCCTACAAAAAGGCCCTTTATGCCCGTGAGGCGGAGGGCTCCACCTATGTGGACAACGGCATCACGGTGCCCCACGCCAAGACCAATGTAGTCACCCGGCCCAGTCTGGCGGCGCTGCGGCTGAGCAGCCCTGTGCAGTACAATGCCGAGGACGACGGTACCACCGACCTGCTGTTTGCCATTGCGGCCCCGGAAAACGGCAGCCTGCATGTGGACATGCTGGCCCGTATGATGCAGATGCTGATGAACGAGGACTTTGTGGCCAAGCTGAAAGCCGCAAAGACCCCGGCAGAGTTCCTTGACTGCATTGATGCACAGGAGGAGGCTCAGTTCGGCGCAGAGAGCTTCACCCAGCAGGAGATCCCCCAGAACGGCTACCGTATTCTGGCCGTCACCGCCTGCGTCAACGGCATCGCCCACACCTATATGGCAGCGGAAGCCCTGACCAAGGCCGGCGACAAGCTGGGTCTGCCCACCAAGGTGGAGACCAATGGCTCGGATGGAGCAAAGAACATCCTCACCAGAGAAGAGATCGCAAACTGCGACGGCATCATCGTGGCAGCAGAAAAGAAGGTGGAGACCGCCCGCTTCGACGGCAAGCCGGTGCTGTTCACCCGGGTGGACGATGGCATCCACAAGCCGGAGGAGCTCATCAAGAAGATCGTGCACGGCGAGGTGCCTGTTTACCACGCCGAGGGCGGCGCACAGGCCGCCGAGGATGCTTCCGGCAAGGACAGCTTTGGCCGCACTCTGTACAAGAACCTGATGAACGGTGTTTCCCACATGCTGCCCTTCGTGGTGGGCGGCGGCATCATGATCGCACTGGCGTTCCTGCTGGACGATTACACCATCGATCCCTCCAACTTTGGCATGAACACCCCGGTCGCTGCCTTCTTTAAGACGGTGGGCAGCGCAGCTTTCGGTTACATGCTGCCCATCCTGTCGGCCTTCATTGCTATGTCCATTGCAGACCGTCCGGGTCTGGCAGTCGGCTTTGTGGGCGGTGTGCTGGCCATGAACGGCACCAACTTTGCAGGAATTGCAGCGGGTGAGACCACCGGTGTTTCCGGCGGCTTCCTTGCTGCACTGCTGGCCGGTTTTGCTGCAGGCTACATCGTCGAGCTGCTGAAAAAGATCACCGAAAAGCTGCCTGCCAGCCTGAATGGCATCCGTCCCATGCTCATCTACCCGCTGGGCGGTATGCTCATCCTCGGCGCGGTGATGTGCGGCATCAACCCGGTCATGGGCATGATCAACACTGCCATGACCGATTGCCTGAACGCCATGGGCGGCACCTCCAAGGTGCTGCTGGGTGCCATCGTAGCCGGTATGATGAGCATTGATATGGGCGGCCCGTTCAACAAAGCAGCTTACGTCTTTGGCACGGCAGCCCTTGCCTCCGGCAACTATGAGGTGATGGCCGCTGTCATGGTGGGCGGCATGGTCCCTCCCATCGCCATCGCCCTGTCCACCACCTTCTGCCCCAAGAAGTGGACTGCCGACGAGCGCCGCAACGGCATCGTGAACTACGTCATGGGCCTGTGCTTCGTCACCGAGGGCGCGATCCCTTATGCAGCAGCAGATCCGCTGCGCGTCCTGCCCAGCTGCGTGGCCGGCGCAGCGGTGGCCGGTGCGCTCTCCATGACCTTCGGCTGCGCTCTGCGTGCACCGCACGGCGGCATCTTCGTGTTCCCAGTCGTGGACCATACCGCTCTGTACTGTGTGGCGCTGGCTGTGGGCAGCGTGCTGGGTGCTGTGATCCTGAGCCTGCTCAAGAAAAACCGTACCGACGCAGAATAAACGCCATTCTCTCCATATTCGAGATACTTCATAAAGCCGCAGCAAGCCCCCGGGGAGACCCGGGGGCTTGCTGTATCACGCAGGATCGCGCGAAGGATCAGAAGGATAAAAAGAAAAAGTAACCGCCCACGACTTCCAATCCAGGCGGTTACTTTTCTTTTGAAATTTAATTGCCGGTAAGAGGTCTGCCGTTTGCGGGCAGTGCCTTTTCCTGTCTTCATTGTAGACGCTGGTGTGTACTTTGCCAAGCATGAGCCATCAGATATAACATGATACACCCGCTGTCAAAAACGCGGCAAGAACCATTTTCACAAAAAATACAGCAAAGAACAGCGCGAAACACCGCATTTGCTGGAAAAAAGCCGCACGGGCCTCCTTTTGGATTGCACCCGGTTTTTGAGTGTGGTATACTGTTTCTGTTATGGAAAAGTTCCGGTGCGGTGTGCCGGGCACAGCAAAGAGGAAAAAGGAAACGAACGATGAAAATTGGATTTGACAACGACAAATATCTCTCGATGCAGTCAGAACATATCCGCGAGCGCATCAAGAAATTTGACAACAAGCTCTATCTGGAATTCGGCGGCAAGCTGTTCGATGATTACCACGCGTCCCGCGTACTGCCGGGCTTCCAGCCCGATTCCAAGCTGCAGATGCTGCTGCAGCTGAAGGATCAGGCCGAGGTGGTCATCGTTATCAGCGCCGAGGACATCATCAGCAACAAGATCCGCGGCGACTACGGCATCACCTACGATCTGGATGTGCTGCGCCTGATCGATGCCTTCCAGGAAGTAGGCCTGTATGTGGGCAGCGTGTGCGTGACCAAGTACGCCGCTGCACCGGAGGTGGAGGCCTTTGAAAAGCGGCTGAACGGTCTGGGCATCCGCACCTTCCGCCACTACAAAATTCCCGGCTATCCCAACGATGTGGCCCGCATCGTTAGCGACGAGGGCTACGGCAAGAACGATTACATCGAGACCCAGCGCCCGCTGGTGGTCATCACGGCCCCCGGCCCCGGAAGCGGCAAAATGGCCACCTGCCTTTCCCAGCTGTACCACGAGTACAAGCGCGGCGTGAAGGCCGGTTACGCCAAGTTCGAGACCTTCCCCATCTGGAACATTCCCCTCAAGCACCCGGTGAATCTGGCCTACGAGGCCGCTACAGCCGACCTGAACGATGTGAACATGATCGACCCGTTCCATCTGGAAGCCTACGGCGTGACCACCGTCAACTACAACCGCGATATTGAGATCTTCCCGGTGGTGAACGCCATGTTTGAGCTGATCGCTGGCAAAAGCCCGTATAAGTCCCCCACGGACATGGGCGTGAACATGGCAGGCAACTGCATCGTGGACGATGCGGTCTGCCGCGAAGCCTCCCGCAAGGAGATCCTGCGCCGCTACTTCAAGTGCCTGTGTGAGCAGAAAATCACCGGCACGGTCAAGGAGACCGAGCGCTACAAGCTGGAACTGCTGATGAATCAGGCCGACCTGACCGTGGGCCAGCGCGAAGTGGAAAAGCAGGCTCATGCCCGCAGCGAGAGCACCGGCGGAGCCCCTGCTGCCGCCATTGAGCTGCCGGACGGCACCGTTGTTACCGGCAAGACCGGTCCGCTGCTGGGTGCAGCAGCATCTGCTCTGATGAATGCTCTCAAGGTGCTGGCCGGCATCCCGCAGGAGACCGACCTTGTGAGCGCAGCTTCCATTGAGCCCATCCAGACCCTCAAGACCAACTATCTGGGCGGCAAGAATCCCCGCCTGCACACCGACGAGATCCTGATCGCACTTTCCAGCTCGGCTGCTTCCAACGAGCAGGCTGCAGCGGCCATGCATCAGCTGCCCAACCTCAAGGGCTGCGATGTGCACTCCACCGTGCTGCTCTCGGGTGTGGATACCAGCACCCTGAACCGGCTGGGAATGTACCTGACCTGTGACCCTGTTTACGAGGAAGAGGACCGCAAGTACCACAAGCAGTAAATCATACAAAAAAACGAAACAGGCGCATCCAAAGGCCGAAGGGCTGGCGGATGCGCCTGTTTTTCATTGGTTCAGATGCCGGTAAAATAGGATCTGTACTTTTCTGCGTACAGCTGGGTGCCCATGCGGCGCAGGCCGCCGTACAGGTGCTGCCGGATCAGCGGTTCAATGGCATCCAGATCTTTTTCCCGGATCACCCGCAAAATTTCCCGGTGCTCGCTCAGCACATCCGGCACATTGTTGGCCCGCACCACATCCAGACGGGTAAAGCGGGAATAATCCGGCTGCGGCTTTGTCAGGTTCTGCCAGATGTACCACTTGTTCATGCTGCAAAACCAGATGGCGTGCATTTCCAGATCCAGCGTCAGGAAGGCATTGATATCCACATTGTCCGGGTCGGTCATGGTCTGGGCCATCTCTTCCAGTAGGTCATATTTGTGCTTGATTTCGATGTACTCTTTGGGCGAACAGACCTGAATGAAATCGCGCAGCACCATGCTTTCCACAGCGGTGCGCTGGTACACGATCTGATCCACGATATCCAGATCAATGGGGGTGACGATGGTGCCCTTGCAGGGAATGATCTGCACAAAGCCATTCTGCTCCAGCCGCTGCAGAGCAGTGCGCACCGGTGTGCGCGAAATGCCGAACCGTTTGCACAGCTGATTTTCGCTGATGGTCTCTCCGGGCTTGATCTTCAGCGTAACGATCTCATATTCCAGCGTCTGGTAGATGTCCTCCGGATGCAGCTGTTCAGCCATGTGCTCACACTCCATTTATACAGTTGATGATAAGATAGTTCTATTTTAGCCTGCCCAAAAGAGATTGTCAACGCATGAGGATGAAGTATACAAGAGCCTGTATACAAGTATAGGAAAAGCTCCGAAATTTATCATTTTTGACAAAAAATTGATATATCAGATGAAAATGAACGGAATTGTGTCATCGGATTGTAACAGTTTCCACGAGAAACGGATAAGATTGTTAGTTATGCACAAAGAAACTTTGCGAAGTTGGTGAAGTTTGGCTCTTGTGCGGATGTGAATTTTCTGTTACGATTAGCGTGCAATGAAAATGCTGTATACAGGGGATCGCTAAAAACTTTGCTGGCGTATGAGGCAAAACGGTGCCCCTGAAACAAGGAGGAAGATTATGAAAAAGATCTCTCGTCGCAATTTCCTGAAGGTATCTGGTGCAATGGCAGCTGCAGGTGCTCTGGCAGCCTGCGGCGGTTCCGGTGCATCCACTCCGGCTGCTTCCGGCGCAGCATCCACCAGCACCGCAGCCAGCGCTGCTGCAGCCGGTGAGGACAAGTTTGCTTCTCTGGGCGACTTCACCATGACCGTGGGTCATGCACAGCCCGAGGGCAACCCCCGCTTTGTTTCCATGGAGCAGTTTGCCGCCGATGTGGCAGAGGCCACCAACGGCCATGTGAAGATCGAAGTTTACGGCAACGGCCAGCTGGGCACCGAGAAGGAGATGCTGGAGCAGGTCGTGGCCGGCACCGTGCAGGGCATGCGCGGCGGTCAGTTCGACTTCAGCCCCCGTCTGCTGATGTTCACCCTGCCCTTCCTGACCAACACCCGTGCGCAGGTCACGGCTCTGTTGCAGAGCGATCTGGCACAGAAGGTGTGCGCTGAGGCCAAGGGCGAGACGGGCACTGTCATCATTAACCTGTGCGATGCAGGCGGCTACCGCCAGTTCTCCAACTCCAAGCACCCCATCAAGGCTCCCGCAGACCTGAAGGGCCTGAAGATGCGCACCAACGGCATGAAGACCATTGACATGACCTTCCAGGCAATGGGTGCTACCACCACCACCATCCCGTACTCCGACCTGTACATGGGCCTGAAGACCGGCGTTGCAGACGGTCAGGAGAACCCCTGGGTCAACGTGGAGGGCATGAAGTTCTATGAAGTGCAGAAGTACTTCACCGAGGTCAACTACCAGTTCCATCCGGACCCCTTCTATGTGAACGCAGCATGGTGGAACAGCCTGCCCGAGGAGTACCGCGATATCATTACCGAGTGCGCCACCAAGATGGGCGAGTACAACGACGAGCTGATCGACAAGAACTCCAGCGCCGCAAAGCAGACCATCGTGGATTCCGGCTGCGAAGTCTACGAGCCCTCTGCCGATGAGCTGAAGGCCTTCCAGACCGCTGTGCAGTCCGTGTACGACCAGTGTGTCACCGAGGGCATCTGCACCGCCGACGAGATCAAGGAGATGCAGGATATCGTCGCAAAGGCATAAGCAGAAACGACCAAAGGCAAAAACGGCCATGTTACGGTAAAGGCGAGAGGGCAGCCTGCGGGCTGCCCTCTGCTGTAACAGGCCGATGGAAAAAGTTGTAAAATAACCGAAAGGGGCTGAGCACCATCGAAAACCTTAAAAAATTCGGGAAAAAGCTGTTCGACGTGTATTTTACCATCGGCGTGATCGCCATGGCACTGCTGGCGGCTCTTGTGATCTTTACCGTTATTGCGCGCTACTGCTTCTCCCTGAGCTGGAAGCAGCTGGCAGAGTTCAACACCACCCTGTTTGCCTTTACCACCTTCTGGGGCATGGGCATCAACGTGATCAAGGACGAGCACGTCATGATCGACATCCTTTACGACGGTGTCAAGCCTGCCCGCAAGCGCTGGCTGGCTATCGTCAATTACCTCATCGTGCTGGCCGTGGTGCTGGTGTTCACCTATCAGGGCTTCAAGTATGTGGGCGTTGCCGGTAAGCAGATCAGTCAGGGCATGGAGATCCCCATGATGTATATGTACGGCATCATGCCGGTGTGCGGCATCATCTGTGCCATCTGCGTCGTGATCAAGATCATCACCCTGTACAAGGCCGATATTTCCTACTTTGCGCCCAAGAATCAGGCGCTGAGCCGTGACGACGCATAAGCGGAAAGGGGAGAATACACAACTATGGCAATGCTCATCCTTCTGGTGCTGCTGATCTTCTTTGCCGCGCTGGGCATCCCGCTGGCTTTCGCCATCGGTGCTTCCTGCGTGACCTACATCCTGATCTATGCACCTACCTTTATCACCATGCTGCCGCAGCGCGTGTGGAACGGTGCCTACAGTGAGCTGATGATCGCCATGCCGCTGTTCATGCTGGCTGGCGAACTGATGAACACCGGTGGCATCACCCAGCGCATTATTAACTTCTGCATGGAACTGCTGCGGCCCATCCGCGGCGGTCTGGGCGAAGTGAACATTGTGGCTTCCATGATCTTTGGCGGCATTTCCGGTTCCTCTGTGGCCGATACCTCGGCTCTGGGTTCCATCCTGATCCCCGCCATGGAGAAGGAAGGCTACCCGCCGGAAGCTTCTGCCGGTATCACGGTGGCATCCTCTACCATGGGCATGATCATCCCGCCCTCCACACCCATGATCGTTTACTCCATGATCTCCGGTGCATCGGTGGGTGCGCTGTTCGTGGCAGGTGCCGTGCCCGGCATCCTGATCGGTCTGACCCAGCTGGTGCTGGTGTACATCATCAGCGCCAAGAAGGGCTGGCATCCGGAAAAGGTCAAGTTTGACGGCAAGCGCGCCGCCAAGAGCCTGCTTTCCGGCATCCCTGCCCTCATCATGCCGCTGTTCATCATCATCTGCGTTTCCTTCGGCGTGTGCACTGCATCCGAAAGTGCCGGTGTGGCCGTGCTGTATTCCATGCTGGTGGGCTTCTTCGTCTACAAGGAGCTGACATGGAAGGGTGTCTGGGAAGCTTTGAAAAAGACCCTGATCTCTTCTTCCTCCATCATGCTCATCATCGGCTTCACCACCATCTTCACATGGGTGCTGACCATGCAGAAGGTGCCGCAGACGGTGGGTGCCTTCTTCATGTCTCTGAACATGCCCGCATGGGCCATTGCGCTGATCTTCGATGTGCTGATCCTGATGATCGGCACCTTCATCGACGTCAGCCCGGCCATCCTGCTGCTCACCCCCATCCTGCTGCCGGTCATGGTGCAGTACGGCTTCTCGCCGCTGCAGTTCGGTGCCATGATGATCACCGGTCTGGCCATCGGTCTGGTCACTCCGCCGGTCGGCATGTGCCTGAACGCCTGCAATAAGATCAACCGTATGCCCATCATCGAGATCTTCAAGGGCGCAGCGCCCTACGTGATCTGCAACGTGATCGTTCTGATCTCCATCAGCCTGTGGGGCCCGCTTACTACCGCCCTGCCGCAGCTGCTGGGCTACAGCATCTTCTGAGTGCAACGCGTATACCTCTTATAAAAAAACAGGCAGCGCTCCCTTGCGGGGCGCTGTTTTTTTTTGCACGCAAACAGGCGGGACCGTTGTATTTGACGGACAGATATGGTACACTAAGGCCACTTGTGTATAGGAATATAGGAAAAGAGGAATTAAATCATGGATACGCAAAAACAAAAGCGCAGCGCCTTTTCCGGCAAGATCGGCTTTGTGCTGTCGGCCGCAGGCGCTTCGGTGGGTCTGGGCAACATCTGGCGGTTTCCGTACCTCGCCGCGAAATACGGCGGCGGCATTTTTCTGCTGGTGTACATCGTGCTGGCCGCCACCTTTGGCTACACGATGATCGTGGCCGAAACGGCACTGGGCCGCATGACCCACAAAAGCCCGGTGGGTGCCTTTGGAGCCTTTGGCAAAAAGGGCGGCCTGCGGTTCGGCGGCTGGATCAATGCGGTCATTCCCATTCTGATCGTGCCGTACTATTCGGTCATCGGCGGCTGGGTCATCCGCTATCTGTCGGAGTATATCAGCGGCCATGGCAGTGAGCTTTCACAGGACGGCTATTTTTCCAATTTCATTTCCAGCGGACTGTCGGCAGAGGTGTGCTTTCTGATCTTCACGGCCTTTACGCTGGCCATCATCTTTGCCGGTGTGCGCAACGGCGTGGAGCGTGTTTCCAAGGTGATGATGCCGGTGCTGGTGGTGCTTTCGGTGGTCATTGCGGGCTATTCGGTCACGCGCCCGGGTGCGTTGGAAGGTGTGAAGTATTTTCTGGTGCCGAACGTGGCAAACTTTTCCTGGATGACGGTGGTCACGGCCATGGGCCAGATGTTCTATTCGCTGTCCATCGCTATGGGCATTCTGGTCACCTTTGGCTCCTATATGAAAAAGGATGTCTCCATTGAGGAATCCACCGAGAACGTGGAAGTGTTTGATACGGCCATTGCCATCATGGCGGGCCTGATGATCATTCCGGCGGTGTTCTCCTTCTCCGGCGGCGACCCGGACACCCTGCAGGCCGGCCCGGCGCTGATGTTCATTACCATCCCCAAGGTGTTCGAGAGCATGGGCTTTGGCCATGTGGTGGGCATCCTGTTCTTTTTGCTGGTGCTGTTTGCAGCCGTGACCAGCTCCATTGCCCTGACCGAGAGCGCTGTCTCCACCTTTGAGGACGAGCTGGGCTGGAGCCGCGAGCGCGCAACGGCACTGATCGGCCTGATCATGGTGGCGCTGGGCAGCCTTTCGGCACTGGGCTATGGCCCGCTGGCGGGCGTAACGGTGTTCGGGATGCAGTTTCTGGATTTCTTCGATTTCCTCACCAACTCTGTCATGATGCCCATTGCAGCCATTGCTACCTGCCTGCTGGTGTCCCGCGTGATCGGCGTGCAGAAAATCGAAGAAGAGGTGACGCTGAGCGGCAAGCCCTTCCGCCGCAAAAAGATCTTCAACTTCATGATCCAGTATCTGTGCCCCATCTTTGCGGCCATTATCCTGATCAGCTCTGTGGCAAATGCTCTGGGCTGGATCGCAATGTAAAACAAAAAAGCGCAGAAGGTGTTTCTCAAAGGAAGCCTTCTGCGCTTTTTTGTAAACACTAATCTCCATGATTGTTACCATTGAAGGAATACATTTGCG
>NZ_QVGY01000014.1:0-54688 GCF_003604105.1 Faecalibacterium sp. AF10-46
CGGCATGGTCTGGAATTGGAGGAAGAAGCGGAGTATGGCAACCGCAAATATTTGGAAAAGCAGGATTTCATCCTTGCCAAGCAAAAGAAGCAGCTTGCCGCCCAGCAGAACAAGCTGGACAAGCTGACCCTCAAGGTCAACGACATGGAAGCGTTGATCGATGAAGTTTCGGCTGCGGCCTACGACAAGGCAGTATCCTGATGCTCGGCGAAAAACTCGCGGAGCTTGTCAGCTTCATCGGGGAGGACAAAGCCAAAGCCCTGTCCGTCCACTCTGCAATAGAAAGCGATTTTCATGACTGCCACCTCAATCAAAAATGTCCTGGATTTTGTATGCGATCTCGATGCGCTTATCGGGATATACCAGCACCCGGTCGATCAACAGCTCGGCCAGCTCGGTGGTCAGCGTGTCCGCATCGAAAATCGCCTTGGACGCTTCCTTGCGGCTGTCCTGCCGTGCCTGTTCGTCCTGCTTCTGTTTCGCCTGTGCCAATACTGCGGCATAGGCGTTTTTTGTTTTCAGCAGCAGCTCGTTACACGCGGCCTTTTCCGCCTTGTAGGTGTTCAGGTCAATCTCGCCCATAAGATAGTGTTCGTAGTCTGCATCCGACAGGGACTTCCATTTCAGAAATTCTTCCTCGCGGGCAAAGTCCTCGCGGGTCAGGCGGATGATGGCTTCGTTGGCATCCATGTAAACGATAGCGTTGGGGTCTTTCTTGTTCAGCGCATAGCTGCTCTTTCTGTTAAACATAGGTCTCGGCGGCTCCGGTGCTCTCATGGATGATCTTGCGCAGCTTACCACTGCCAAAAGTTTCGGCAAAGCCCAGCGGCAGCACCGCCAAATGCTCCGACACCGCCAGCCGCAGATTGGTCGCCACCCGGAACGCCGACAGGTGGGAGCACATCAGCGCTGCAATGTAAATAAGGTAAGACAGCACTGCAAACAACACTGCCATCCAGCCGTAATAAACTCCCCGGAATCCGCATCCTCGCTCTGGTAGAAGAGGAATCTGTTTTCATTGTCCACATCCAGTTTCTGGTAGGTGTGTGCAAACACTTCCTGTCCTTGCGCATCCAGACCGGTGATGGTGTCGCCACTCATCACGAATTTTTCCACGCCGCCCAGAAAATAGCAGTTGAACGCCGTGCTGTCCGGATCTGCTGCATATTTTTCAACAGCCTCCTCGCCATACGGCTCTGCCATGCACATTCCCAGCAGCATATCCGTAGCCGATTCCGCATTGTCCTCGCCTACCAGCGGAGTCGCAGCGTCGATCCACAAATTCCGGTATTCACTCTTTGCCGCCCGATGTCAAGTCTTGGACAACTTTTTTCACAAATAAATTTGAAAAAAGCGAAAAAAAAAATAAGCCCTGCAAGGCTTTCAATCGGTTTTTGAACCAATTTGAGCCTTGTAGGGCTTATCTCTATACTCTATACAATTTTTGCTTTATACGGCCTGCAACGGGGTGTTTTCCATTACTTTCTTAAATTCTTCGACCGTCATTTCAGCATCCTCAGCAGCTTCTTCAACCGTCACGCGGCCTTTTCTCACCTGCTTAATCAACATCCGCATCTCACCGATACCAATGCCTTCTTCTCTGCCGATACCGATACCTTCTTCTCTACCTTCGGCCTTGACACCTTGACTAAGATTGCACATAATAAGCACCTCTCTTTCCAGTTCTTCGCTCATTGCAACGCCAAACTCTTCTTCGAGAATTTTCTTTTTCTCCGTAGCTGCTCTTGACGAAGAAAGCAGCACATCCAGAAACTTCAAAATGCCTGTATAGTTTTCTGTATCAGGTTTTCCCAGACAAATCGTTACCACGCTCATCAGATCATAATTTTCTGATTTCTCGGCAGCGTTTCCAATCAACTGTTCTGGCCGAATCGAATACCGCGTAAGCGTATTCTGAAATTCATCGGACGGTTTTGTACAAACCCATATAGAATACACTTTTCGGATTTTTCCATACTCAGACTTTTTGAATATCGGCCCGTGCTGTGCAGAAATCATTCTGCTGCAATAATAGATTGCACGTTTTGTCAGTGGGTATCCCGGATTAAAAGCAGTCTGCGCTTCCACATTGATAATAAGACGAATCACATCCTGCTGTGCTGCATCATTCGCTGCCGTTGGAGCAATCGCATCAAAGCGAACGTCATAACGCACCGTTCCCTCAGTCAGCGTAGAATCCTCATTATTGCTTCCAGTTATTATTTCGGGAGCCTTCGGAGGTCTATTTGTATCATCAACGTGAACACCAACCGTGCCAACCTCTGGAGTTCCCTCGATATACTTTTCAGCAATTTCATCTACGGAACATTCACTGTATTCATCTACGCAGCCCTTCATAATCTGCGCCAGGATCTGCTCGTTCGCCAGCAGCTTTTTAGCAGTCTTATCATAGTCCGAATCAAACTCCGTCTGAGTTATCGTGTGGGCCAGCTGATTTTCTACCGTGTTCTGCTTTTCCATCGGCATTCACTTCCTCGCAGTAGATTCAACAAGAGCGTATAAACTCTTACTGTACTTTCATCTTACCATAAATCGCTTCTCATATCAAGCTGTGCAACTCCCTCAAAATCCTTAAATTTTTACGAACAGTTGTCCATAATATAACATTGTCGTTGATGTTATATTATGGACAACGCTGCCCGTTCCACAATCAGAATCCATCGGCTATTCTCGATCATCTTAACTTTTCTTCTGCATTATAACTCTTTTTAAGTTAAGATACAAAATTAGAGTTAAGACTAGCAGAAAAAGCGCATCACAGCTTGAAAATTCCACTCTTTGAAATTGTTCATGTTATTACATTTCTATTGATGTTATATCATGGGCAACCGCTTGATGCTACTTTCCTGTCGTGCTATACTTATCTTATACAAAATTGTCAAGGGGGAGTGCATTATCATGAGTAAAAGACTTGTCGCTTACTTTTCTGCCAGCGGTGTCACCGCAAAAGTTGCTGAAAATCTGGCAGATGCCATCAGTGCAGACATTTTTGAGATTCAGCCAGAAGTTCCTTATACCAAGGCCGATCTGAACTGGATGGACAAGAAATCCCGCAGCACCATCGAAATGAGCAATCCGAACTCTCGCCCTGCCATCGCCGCCAAACGTGATAACATGGACGAGTATGACACCATCTTTGTCGGCTTTCCTATCTGGTGGTATGTTGCTCCCACCATCATCAATACATTTCTGGAAAGCTACAACTTAAAAGGTAAGACCATCATCCCCTTTGCCACCTCCGGCGGCAGCGGCATGGGCAAAACCAATGAAAAACTTGCGCCGAGCTACACTGGTGCAAAGTTACTGCATGGTAAGGTGTTCAACTCCTATTCCAGCAAGGCAGATTTGTCTGCATGGGTAGAAACCCTCAGCCTATAACTCTCACATTCCTACAGAATGAAACGCCCTCATAGCCGAGAAGATTTACGAATCCTCTCAACTATGAGGTCGTTGTTTTCTTCCCCATCATGTAAATTATACGTCATACTTATAGCATAGCCTTCATACAGTTTTGTTCATAATATCACATTTCCCACCGGACATCCTTTCTTCTTTCCGCAAGTCCTGGTTTACTAAGAAATAAAGATGGCTCTGCAAAAATATAATCATTTTTCTTATTTCTAAAACGCGCGGTGCCATTCATAATATAGCAGGCATCTTTTGCTCTTGTCAGTCCTACATAATGCAAATTCAAATCTTGTTGAACCGACGACTCATCGCCAAACTCGTTAGGAATTATCCATTTATACATATCCATATGAAAAACAATATTAAATTCCAATCCTTTTGATTTGTGCAATGTCATAATATTAAGTTCGTTTTCACGTGCCGGAACGTAATTTTTCAACTGATGCGGATCACTTATCACTGAATGAAGATTATTCAAAGCTACTTTTGTTTCCTTTTGTGCGTACACCAGTCCCGCAAGTTCTTTTATCTTATCCTCTGCATTGCAAAAATCATCGAACGAATTCGAAAATATACTTTGGCACAGCGCGAGTGCTTTTCTATATTTTTGAGGTTGCAACGGTGTACAAAGGGAACATAATAAAAAACTTAATAATGGACTGCCAATCTTACACAAAGTACCGCCCAAATGAGACTACGGGCGGTATTTTTGTATCATGGCGGAGAAAGGAGGAACTTCCCACGGGGGCTTGACTGAAAAGTTGAGCCCCTTTTTTCATGCCAAAAAACAGGAGGTAAATGCTTATGGCAGATGATAAAACCACAAAAACGCCGGAACAGCCGGTAACGGATACCGGACCGGGCAAAGAAACACCGCCTACTCCCCCAAAAGAGCCGGAGAAGGTTTCCGTTTCCCCGGAGCCGGAAAAAAAGACGGAACCGGAGGTAAAGAACCCGCAGGTTTCCGTCTATAACTTCACTGAAATTATGAAGGAAAAGAAAGCCGAGGAACGGGCGGCAGCTCCCGGCGTGGAAAAGCCTGACCCGGCAAAAACGGAAAAACCGGAAAAGCAGCCGGAGGCTCCGAAGAAAGCGGAGGAAAAACCCAAAGAGCCGGAACAGCCAAAGCGCCGGGGCCGTCCCCCGAAAGCAGATAAGGACAAGGCCGCAGCCCCGAAGCCCAAAGCCCCCGCACAGAAACCGGAAAAGGCGGTCAAAAAGGAACCGGAGAAAAAAGCAGCTCCAACGGTACAGGCCGCTTCCGCTCCGAAGGGACCCGAGAAGCCGAAGGATGCACCACGCCGGGGCAAGGAGCAGATCGTCTATATCAAGCTGAACGAGCTCCACGCCTTCAAGAACCATCCCTTTGAAGTCCGAGACGATGACGAAATGCGGGCTATGGTGTCCAGCGTCAAGGACAAGGGCGTTACCCAGCCTGCTATCGTCCGTCCCCGTGAGGATGGCGGCTATGAGATCGTGTCCGGCCACCGCCGCCAGAAGGCCAGCGAGCTTGCCGGATATGCGGATATGCCCTGTATTGTTCGCAATCTGACGGACGATGAAGCCATCACGCAGATGGTCGAGGACAATCTCAACCAGCGTGAAGAAATCCTCCCCAGTGAGCGGGCCAAAGCCTTGAAAATGCAGCTTGAGGCCATCAAGCACCAGGGCTCCCGCACTTCGGGCCAGATTGACCCGAAGGACGCAGGAAAACGCTCCAACGAAATTGTAGCCGAGCGCAATAAGATGGCGGTCAAGCAGGTGCAGCGGTATATCCGGCTCAATGAGCTGGTTCCCGACCTGATGAAGCTGATGGATGAAAAAAAGCTGGGCTTTACTACGGCGGTGGAGCTTTCCTATATCGGCAAGAAGAACCAGAACTATATCGCCGTCGCCATTGACAGCCAGCAGTCCTCGCCTTCACAGGCGCAGGCAAAGCGTATGCGTGAGCTGGACGAAAAGAAGCTGCTCAACGGGGATGTGATCGACGGCATTATGATGGAGGACAAAAAGGAGGTAGACAAAGTGATTTTGACAGGTGCGGAACTGAGCAAGTATTTCGGCAAGGAAACTACGCCGAGGGAAATGAAGGACCAGATTATCAAGCTGCTGGACGACTGGAAGGGCCAGCAGAAGGAACACGAAAAGCCGGAGAAGAAAAACGAACAGGAAAAGTAAGCCGAAACTTCGGGTCAACATGGCCCGAGGATTGCGGTGCTCTGCCCCGCGCCCCGAAGCTCTGGAGATATAAATCATTCCCCGTCGCCAGTTATTCCGTAGCATAGCCGGGAAAATCAGTCAAGGGCAGCGCCGCCGCAGGCGGTGCCAGAGGCACCCTTGACGGATTTCTCCCGGTTATGCTTTTTCCCGGTCAAGCGACGGGGATATAAATTCTCCAGAGCCGTTCCCCTTCCCGGGGGAAGGGGCGGAGGGGTTGGGCGATACCTTGCTTTTCCCTAAACCAAAACAGAAATGGAGGCTCAACCAATGAAACGACCTTTAGCGTACCTGACCGCCGCATGGAGCGGCGAGCCGGATGTTGATATGGAGCTGGCGGCCCACTACTGCCGCCTTGCTTATGAGGCGGGCTTTTCCCCAATCTGCCCGCTCTTGTATCTGCCGCTGTTTTTGAATGACAGCGTTCCCGAGGAACACAAGGCCGGGATTGATATGCGCCGGGATATGCTGCGGCGCTCCCATACCCTGATCGTCTGCGGCAGCGTTGTGGACGAGGATGTAAAAAACGATATTGCGGTTGCCGGGCGGCTGGGCATTGCGGCGACAACGCTGGAAGGGGTGCTTGCCGTGAAGGGACACGGCACCCCGGGCTATGCCGGACATTAAGCTGGGGAGCCTTTTTGACGGGATCGGCGTGTTCCCTCTGGCTGCTTCCCGGTGCGGTATCCGTCCGGTATGGGCCAGCGAGATTGAAAAAGCGCCCATCTCCATAACCAAAAGGCACTTTCCCGATATGGCGCATTTGGGAGATATTACGAAGGTGGACGGCGGGAAAATCCCGCCGGTCCATGTGATAACCTTCGGCTCTCCCTGTCAGAACCTTTCTCTGATCGGCAACCGCTCCGGCCTTGCCGGGGCAAAATCAAGCCTGTTCTATCAGGCGTTTCGTATCATACAGGAAATGAGGGATGCTACTGATAACCTATATCCAGCTATCGCTGTTTGGGAAAACGTCATGGGAGCGTTTTCTACAAATGACCGGATGGACTTTAGAGCCGTCCTATCCGCCTTCTCGGACACCGAAGTTCCAATGCCTCCTTCGGGAAGATGGGGAAACGCCGGAATGGTGCGAGGGGGAACGCCTGATGTGTGCTGGCGGCTCATGGACGCCCAGTATTGGGCAGGCTCCCGAAGGCTGGCACGAAGGCAGCGGATTTTCGTCGTGGCGGATTTTGGAGGCAGACGTGCCGCAGACATACTATTTAAGCCCCGTCCAATGCTCCCACTTCCTCCGCCTTGCGGAGAGGGCGGGTGGGCCGCCGCCGAAGGAGATCGAACAGCTTCTTTTGAAACAGGGCGGCAGATACCAGTCATCCACCCCTTTCAGTGCTTCCGTATGCGGGGAGCGGCAAAAAGGCAGGAAGAAACGGCCTTCCGAAACAGCTTCGGATTACCAACTGACCCTTTTCCCACTCTTTTAGCCAGTGATGTAACGCCCTTTGCCTTCTGGTATGAGGGCGACCCGGAGGGCGGCTGCATCCGTTTTCTGACGGAAACGGAAAGCGAACGGCTGATGGGGCTGCCAGAGGGCTGGACAAAGTACGGGGCGGACGGCGTGGAGATCCGGCCTCTGCAACGCTACAAGGCACTGGGAAACGCGATTGCCCTCCCTTGCGCCGATTACATTATGGCCGGGATTTATGAGGTGCTGGCTGACCGGTCCGGAAAGGAGGAATGAGCCCATGTTTGAAGCCTATATAACCAATACAGCCCTATACCCCTTAATGGGGATCGAGGTAGGGACAACGGTACATTTCCCCATGACGACACAGGAGTTGCAGGCCGCCCTTGCCAAAATCGGGATAGACGGGAAACGGTACAGCGAAGTGTTCTTTACCAGCTTTGACAGTGATGTGCTGGGACTCTACGATTATCTCTACGAATGTGAGAACATCGACGAGCTGAACGAGCTGGGCCATGCCCTGCTGGAAGTACGGGATAAGGGCGGACTGGAAACCTTTGAAGCCGCTCTTGTCTTGGGAAACCACACAAGGAGCGTGAAGGATTTGATAAACCTGACGCAGAACCTTGACCTTTACCGCTTTTACCCGGATATTTCCGATGATGAAGGGCTGGGCCGTCTTTACGCCGACGAGCTTGGGACTATCGACATACCGGAGCACATTCAGAACTACTTCGATTATGAGGCATACGGGCGGGATGTGCGTATCAACGAGGGCGGCGTATTCGCTCCCGGTGGGTATGTGTCGGCAGTCCCGGAGGGCTTCAAGGAGTATTACCACGGGCCGCAGGACATTCCGCCGGAACACCGGATATTTGCTTATCCTGAAAAGGCCGAGCCTGTCCACTCCATTCTCGCTACACTCAAACGGTTTCAAGAAGCCCCACCCGCTCCGAAAAAGGACAAGGCGGGGCCTTCCCATGAAGAACGGTAAGACTTCGGGCCAGCATGGCCCGAAGCATAAAGGAGGTGCATACCATCAACTATTACCCTATCAATGAAGGAGCCGCCCGCCGGGCAAAAGAAATGAACAGCTTTTCCGACTACAAGGGAGGGAGCGCAACGGCGGAATACCGGGCAATGGTGGACAAGGCCGCCGCCATAGCGGTAAAGCAGAAATCCCGGGTGGACCCCATGTACCATGAGAAGATCGACCATCTGTTAGACACCTACGCCCGCAAGCTGGCCGAAAACATGAACCAAGGCTTTGCCATTGACGCGAGGGTTCCCTCTGTGCTGATCGCCGGGCCTTCCAATTTCCCGGTGGGAAAGAAGGAAAAACAGAACCGGGCGCGGGACAGCAACATGGAGGAATGGCGGCATATTCAAGGGCTGCTGGATAAGATACGCAGCACCGGCATGGGCGGGATCAGCGCCGATGACCCGGCAGCGATTGAAAAGCTCCAGAAGAAGCTGGACGGGCTGGAACGCTCCCAGCTCATTATGAAGGAGGTCAACGCCTATTACCGCAAGCATGGCAAGCTGGACGGCTGTGCGCTGCTGTCGCCGGACCAGATCGAAAAGCTGAAAGCAAGCATGGCGTCAAGTTGGCGAAGCGACCCGAGGCCCTTTGAAAGCTACCAGCTTACCAACAACAATGCGGAGATCCGCCGGGTAAAGGCCCGTATCGAACAGCTTTCCAAACAGGCACAGCGGGAGTTTTCCGGCTGGGAGTTCGACGGGGGCCGTGTGGAGATGAACCGGGAGGACAACCGCTTGCAGGTGTTTTTTGATGGAAAGCCTGACGCGGACACTCGGGCCGAGCTGAAAAGCAGCGGTTTCCGCTGGGCTCCCAGTGTAGGCGCATGGCAGAGGCAGCTCACGGACAACGCCATCCGGGCGGCTGACCGTCTGGAATGTATCAAGCCGCTGTCCGGCGAAAAGCCCTCCCAGCTTCAAAAGAAGCCCTCTATCTTGCAGACCATGCGGGAACAGGGCGAAAAAGTCCAGACGGAGCCGGAAAAGAAAGCTCCGTCCGGCAGAGATGCCGAGCGGTAAGCCTCGGGCCACATTGGCCCGAGGTTTTCTGTTCCCCGAGATTGTACGGGGGCCTCCCGGATAGCGGGAACCCCGACGGAAAGGAGGTTTTATGCAGGAAGAAGTAAACCAAAAAACGGTTGCCCTTTCGATCAGGACAACGAAGCTCACGGGAAAAGTGCTGGCTGCCGCTCTTGGCAAGGTGGTTCGGGCGCTGCAAAAGCACCACCGGAAGGCGCTGACCCCGCAGGGACGCCAGAGCGTGAAAAAGCTGATGAACCACTATGGCGGCAAAAGTGCCATGCCCTATGTGGGAGCTCCAAAGGATTTTGACCGGATCGCGAAGGAGTTCCATGTGGACTACGCTTTCCATAAAGTGAGCCCCGGCCATTACCTGCTGTTCTTCAAAGCCAATCAGGCGGACGCCATCACGGCGGCCTTCCAGAAGTACAGCGCAAAGGTGCTGAACAAAGAGCAGGACAAGCCTTCCATCCTCGGCCAGCTTCGGAAATTCACGGAGCAGATCAGGACGCAGGCAAAGGAAAAGCAGCGGACCAGAGAGGCGGTGAAGGACGGACGTTGAGTGACAAGATCAGAAAATATGTGCTCCCAAACCTGCCGTACCTCTTTGTGTTCTGGTTTTTCTCCAAAATCGGGACGGCCTACCGGATCGCCCCCGGCACAGACTTCGGGACAAAGCTCATGGGGATGCTCGATACCTTCCCCAAAGCCTTTGAAACCTACTGGCCGGGGCTTGGCGGTATTGACCTGCTGGTGGGCCTTGCCGGTGCGGCTGGGGTGTATCTGCTGATACAGTCAAAGATCAGGCAGGCGAAAAAATTCCGGCGGGATGCGGAATACGGCACCGCCCGCTTTGGAACAAAGGAGGATATAAAGCCGTTTGTAGACCCTAAATTTCAGAACAATGTCATTCTGACCGGGACGGAGTTCCTTACCATGAACACCCGTCCGAAGATACCTGCCAATGCCCGGAACCTAAACGCCTGTGTCATCGGCTCGTCCGGCTCGGGAAAGACAAGGTTCTGGTTGACCCCGCAGCTCCTTCAAGCCCATTCCTCGTATGTGGTGGTAGACCCGAAGGGCGGCACCCTCGACCAGTGCGGGCGGTTTCTGCAACGGGAGAAATACAGGGTGCGGGTGTTCAACAGTATCGACTTTTCAAAATCCATGCACTACAATCCGCTGGCCTATATCAAGACAGAAAGCGATGTTTTGAAATTTGTTACCGCCCTGATTGCCAACACCAAAGGCGACGGCAAGGAGGGCGACGAGTTCTGGACTAAAGCTGAAACCCTCTTGTACTGCGCCCTTGTGGCCTACATCGTCTTTGAGGGGCCGGAGGAAGAACGCAACATGAATACGCTGGTGGAAATGATAAACAGCATGGAAGTCCGGGAGGATGACGAAACCTTCAAAAATGCGGTGGACTATATGTTTGACGGGTTGGAACGCCGCAGCCCCCAGCACTTCGCCGTGAGGCAGTATAAGAAATACAAGCTCGCCAGCGGCAAGACAGCCAAAAGCATTTTGATTTCCTGCGGTGCAAGACTGGCTCCCTTTGATATTCCCCAACTTCGGGAGATCATGTCTTATGACGAACTGGAGCTGGATAAGCTGGGGGATGAAAAATCAGCGCTGTTCTTTCTTATCAGCGACACGGACACCACCTACAACTTTTTGGTTGCCCTCGCTTTTTCGCAGATGTTCAACCTTCTGTGTGAACGGGCTGATAACACCTATGGCGGGCGTCTGCCCTACCATGTGCGGGTGCTGTGGGACGAGGCAGCCAACACCGGACAGGTGCCGGGGCTGGAAAAGATCGTGGCCGTCATCCGCTCCCGTGAGATCAGCCTGACGCTTTTTTATCAGGCAATGAGCCAGTGCAAGGCATTGTACAAAGACCATTCCGAAACCATCATGGGCAACATGGACAGTATCGTATTCCTCGGAGGCCGGGAGGCTTCCACCCTAAAGGATATTTCGGAAAACTGGCTGGGCAAGGCCACCATCTCTATGCAGACTGAGGGCCGAAGCCGTGGGCAGTCTGAAAGTTACAGCCAGAATATGCAGCGGCTTGGCCGGGAGCTGATGACCACCAGCGAGATCACCACCATGCCCGGGGATAAATGTATCTTGCAGCTTCGGGGGCTCCCGCCCTTCCTGTCTCCGAAGTATGACTTGAAAAAGCACCCGAATTACAAGTACACAGCCGAATTTGATAAAAAGAAAAACGCCTTCCGCTTGGAAAGCCTGTTCCGCCACCGGCCATTGAGACTAAAGCCGGAGGACGAATACACGGTGTACGAAGTGGACGGCTCCGACACGGACGAAGAAGCTGACCTGTTGAATTTCGATGATCTGGACAGCGACGAGTTTGTGTAACTTCGGGCCATGTTGACCCGAAGCGCCGCCGATGTGGGCGGCTTTTTTTGTACCCAAAATCATCAAACAAACAAAATGGAGGAACGTATATGGAATTTTTCAATCAGGCAATCGACATTCTCAAAATTCTGGTCATGGCTCTTGGCGCCGGTCTGGCGGTATGGGGCGTCATCAACCTTCTGGAAGGTTACGGGTCGGACAACCCTGCGGCAAAAAGCCAGGGCATTAAGCAGTTCATGGCTAATTAAAGGGAACAAAAAGAAAGGAAAAGCCAATCCAGACGGTATCAGCGGCAGGCTACAAGAATAAATTGTGATTTCACAAGATTGGTGCTATAATAAGAGAAAAGTGCCTGCCGGGGCAGCCGCTCCGGTGGTATGGATAGAAAGGCAGGAAAACAATATGCACATCAGCTATAAACCACTCTGGCACACACTGTTAGAGCGTGATATGAGAAAAGAGGATTTAAGGCTTGCTGCTGGTATGACAACAAATATGATTGCCAACATGAGCAAAGAGGGAAAGCACATCAGCATGGATACATTAGCCCGTATCTGCGAAACGCTGAATTGTGAGATTACCGATGTGATTGAGTTAGTACCAGACGAGCCTGCTTCCACAGGAGGTAAGGAACATGAGCGAATTGAAACCAAGAATAAAAGAAAACGGAATTGATTATATCCTTGTTGGAGATTACTACATCCCGGACTTGAAGTTGCCGGAGGAACACCGCCCCATCGGAAAGTACGGACGGATGCACCGGGAATATTTAAGAGAAGTCTGCCCAGCCAGATTACACACATTGACCCTGACCGGGGAATTGTGGACATATCTTGCAGACCTGAACGAACAGGCACAGAAACGGTTAGACACCATCATGGAGCAGATGAAAGCTGCCGAGGGCGTGACCGAGGAATTGAAGCGTACCCGTCAAATGGAATGGGTGCAGCGTTGCAATAACATTCACAACCGGGCAGAAGAAATTGTTTTACATGAGATGATTTATTCATAACGGTATGGTAGAATGATTATTACAAATTAGAAGTTGTAAAGGAGACTTTGTATGGGTAGAAAAGAAATAACAACAAAAGAAGATTTAATGAAAGTAATAGAATTATTCGAAAATACTGGAATTACATACTGGTTGGATGGCGGATGGGGTGTAGATATTTTAGCTGGTAAACAAACAAGAATTCATAGAGATATAGATATAAATTTTGATGCTCAACATACGGAAAAATTGTTAAATGTGCTTTTGAATCTGGGCTATAAAATTGATACAGACTGGAAACCGGTTAGAATAGAGTTATATAGTGATGAACTTGGTTACTTAGACATTCACCCGTTCGTTTTAAATGAGGACGGAACTTCAAAACAAGCTGATTTAGAGGGTGGCTGGTATGAGTTTGAAAAAGATTACTTTGGTAGTGCTTTTTTTGAAGGAAAAACAATTCCTTGTATATCCTTAAAAGGCCAAAGAGTTTTCCACTCAGGTTATGAATTAAGAGATAAAGATAAGCATGATATTTCAATTCTTGAAAGTTTATCAAAATAACATTGCTGTAATTTCTAAGATAAATTCCACTTTATCGCTTTGAAATTTTAACTGAATAAGTATAGCACCAACCGCTGCTACATGGAAGCAAACACAACCATGCAACAGCGGTTTTTCTTTACCGTTTTTTCCTTTGACTGATAGGAGTTCCTGTTTTCTTTGATTTTTGTAGAATCCGAATGAGCCAGCGAAATTCTTCGTCTGACAGATTTTTATAGTTGATGCCGAGCTGCTTGCAGTAAAGGACAACCAGCTTTTCATCCCGACTGCCCTTGAAATTTTCAACCGCTTCCAAATTTTCTTTCAATTCATCGGCAACGGTGGTCTGGGGCGCACTCTCGCTGTCCTTTTTGTGGGCTTCCCGAATATCCCGGATAATGAGATTGAGGTCATCAAGAACCATGTGGCTGAAATATTCATCATCGCTGATATGGGCGGCTTGCAGCACTTTCAAATGCGGGTCGTCTTCGCCGGGGCGATACCGTTCAATGATTTCATGCCGGACAGTATCGACAAGGGCGTTGAGGTTTTGAATCTGCATGGTGGCAATCCCATCTACATAAATCTCAATGTCCGCAAGAAACTTGATAAAGTCCTTATGAGTGGCAAGCTCACAGAGCAGACGGTTGTTAATCCGACCGCCTTTCAGAAGTGCCACCATCTCATCATTCAAATGCAGCTCTGTTAGTGGCGTGTTGATCTGCTCCCGGTTCTCTGTCCGGCACAGCAGATAATCAACGGAAACCCCATAGAAGTCTGCCAGCGTGATAAGGTTGCCATGATTGATTTCCTTATAATCCTCTTTTTCATAACTGCCAAGAGCTGATTTGGAAATGCCCGTCAGCTCTGATAATTCTTCCAGATTTAAGCCTTTGTCCTTGCGGAGTTCCCAAAGGCGTTCCTGTATGCTTGTCGCTCCTTTCATGGGCGCACGCTCCTTTCCGGCGGTTTCATTACTGCCGCTTAACTGGATTATATCATACTTTCCGCAATCGTGGAAATTTCTGATTTTTACCCTTAATTCCTACTTTGTGGACATACGGCACAGGGCACAAAAATGTTCTATGATACAGGTAGTTCATCGATGGATTATTCCAATCGAATGACCAGCCTGTGTGGGATATGCTTCCCCGGCGATGTAGCGCCATGACTTTTGGCAGGGATATGGAGGAACCCTGACCGAAACGAGCGTACCAAAGGGAGCGATACGCCGCTGTGAGATTCAGGGGAGGAACGACACCGGGGAGAACTGGCGAACTGATACCGAAATGATACCGAAACACGACAATCTGATAGGGGGATAGTCTACCCTATCGCTGATACTTCGGGAGATTTTAGGCGGCTCTATGGCTGTAATTTTGCCGAAAATCGCCCCGAAACCATACACTAAAACGGGAGGAAGTGCAATATGCCGAGAATGAGCAAAAAGAGGAAGCATGAGCTTTCCTTTTACCTTAATGACCGGGGGCGTGTCACTTACAACGAATTATGCCGGAAATGCCAGCATGGGTGCAAGCAGAGCTTCCGGGCGGTTGTGGTTGACTGCCCCCGTTATTTATCCAAACGAGCAAAGAAAAAGGAGGAACACACCGAATGAATTTTGAATTTATGACGATAGACACACCATTGCCGCCCTGTATGCCCTTTCCCAGAGCGTTGACAGGATTTCCAGTCAGCAGCACCGCAAAGGTCATGTACTGCCGGATGCTGGACGCTATACTATCCAAAGGGCAGGAGGACGAGAACGGAATCCTGTTTGTCTGCTTCCCTGTCACAGCCATTGCCGCAGTCCTGTCCCGCAGTCCCATGACGGTCAAGCGTTCTCTGAATGAACTGGAAACCGCCGGACTTATCATGCGGGTGCGTCAGGGCGTGGGAGAACCGAATAGAATTTATGTGCTGATACCGGGAAAGGAGGACGCTGCCCTTGCCTGATACCTCAAAGCTGGAAAAACTCAACCGGGAACTGGAGAAAAGCGAAAAGAAACTGCGGAAAGCCATCAATGATGAAAAGGCATTGCAGCACCAGTTGAAGCAGCTTACCCGAAAGGAACGGACGCACCGGCTCTGCACTCGTGGCGGTATGCTGGAAAGTTTTCTGCAAGAGCCGGAACTCCTGACAGATGATGATGTCATGCTGTTGTTGAAACTCATTTTTCACAGGCAGGACACGCAGGAACTATTGAAAAAGCTGCTGGAACGGGAGAAGCCGGAAACCCCTTAGTTTACTAAGGGCGCAATTATACACCACCCAGAGGTTGGTGCATTGCGTTCTCCGAAGGCTCCTCGCCGGAGGGCTGTGATTTTCCGCAGTCATGGTCTGCTCCAAATCATACAGGGGACGCTACGCTTCCCCTGCGCTGGCTACCACCAGCTACCCTTTTGTGGACTTGCCATCTGGGGACACCTTGCGTTGCAAGCTGTTCCCAGCCGACAAGTTTGAAGTTATAAGTGGATTTTTGCGAAGCTGTATGATACTATTATTTTATAACGCTTTGAAAATTCGTGGATTACTTAACAAATTAGAAGGAGGTATTTTATATGTTTAAAAAAGCTTTTTGGGTTCCTTATGAGGATAGTGCCAATTACCCAACTCTTGCAAAAACTATGGAAGCAATTTCAAAGTATTGTGAAGAAAATGGTAAGTCTTATACATTTATTAACGATGACGAAGTGGAGATAAATGGAAAAAGATATGAAATATATAGGGGCTACGAAAATGGTAGTAGGGGAAATTACGGCATAAAATGTAAAGAAAAATAAATCCAGTTTGTTATTCTACACACATCGGGTCAACTTGTCCCGAACTTTCACAACTAAATACCCGCCGTTTACACAGCGGCACACCGAGCAGGAAATCTGAAAAAGGTCTCCTGCTTTTTTTCTGCCCAAAATGAGGTGGTAAAACGCCCACCCATCCACCAATTACCGAAAGGAGGGACACGAAATGCCCTGTCCGCACAACGAAATCACGATTGTTCAGCGCAGCCAGCGGCAGTCTGCGGTTGCCGCCGCTGCTTACCAGAGTGGCGAAAAGCTGTTCTGTGAATACGACCAGCAAGTGAAGCACTACCCAGAAAAGCGTGGTATCGTCCACAATGAAATCCTGCTCCCGGCAAATGCCCCACAGGAATATGCAGACCGCAATACCTTATGGAACGCCGCCGAAGCGGTGGAGAAGCAATGGAACTCTCAGCTTGCAAGGCGGTGGGTGCTTACCATCCCCAGAGAAATACCGCCCGACCAGTACGCTGTCCTTGTCCGGGAGTTTTGCCAGAAGCAGTTTGTTTCCAAAGGCATGATTGCTGATTTTGCTATCCATGACCCCCATCCGCCGGGACATAATCCCCACGCCCATGTCCTGCTGACCATGCGGGCAATGGACGAACATGGGAAATGGCTTCCCAAAAGCCGCAAGGTTTATGACCTTGATGAGAACGGGGAACGGATAAAACTGCCATCCGGCAGGTTGAAAAGCCACAAGGAAGATACGGTGGACTGGAACAACCAGAAGTATTGTGAAATCTGGCGGCATGAATGGGAGGTCATCCAGAACCGCTATCTGGAAGCCAATGACCGCCCGGAGCGTGTGGACTTGCGTTCCTATGCCAGACAGGGGCTTGATATAGTCCCTACTGTCCATGAGGGAGCTGCTGTCCGGCAGATGGAAAAGCGAGGTATCCAGACGAATATCGGCAACCTGAACCGGGAAATCAGAGCTGCCAACAATCTGATGAAGTCCATCCGGCAGCTTATCCAAAACCTCAAAGGCTGGATTACCGAGCTGGGCGAAAAACGGAAAGAGCTGCTTGCACAAAAGGCGGCGGAGGAAGCAACACTTCTTCCCAATCTGCTGATGAAGTATATGGAGATACGAAAGGAAGAACGGAAGGACTGGACAAGGGCTGGACAGAACCGGGGGACTTCACAGGACTTAAAGGCAGTCAGCGAAGCCCTATCCTATCTCCGGCAAAAGGGGCTTTCCACTGTGGAGGACTTAGAAGCATTTCTGGAATCTTCCGGGAAATCAGCCGCAGATTACCGCAATCAGATGAAGCCAAAGGAAGCCCGCAGCAAAGTGATTGACGGGATTCTTGCCAGCCGGACAGACTGCAAGGAATGTAAGCCTGTCTATGAGAAGTACCAGAAGATATTTTTTAAGAAAACAAAGGAGAAATTCAAACAGGAACACCCAGAGGTTGCCCGGTATGCGAAAGCCGCCGCCTATCTTGCCAAGCACCCGGACGATAAGGACAGTACCCAAAAGGAGCTGCAAGAGGAGCAGGAAATGCTTCTTAGCGAAATCGCAGAGCTGAAAGTACCGCTGACCGAGGTACAGGAGGATTTGAAGAAGCTGCGGGACATCCGCTACTGGGTACGGAAAGCCACACCCGGCACAGAGGAAAGTAAAGAGCCGCCCAAGAAACAGCCTATCAAAGAAATCTTGCAGGATAAGACTGACGAGAAAAAAGCACAAAGAACCGCCCCGGCACAGGCGAAACACAGACAACAGGATATGGAACTTTAACAGGCACTTGCCATTTTCAATCAGAGAATGTCAGGTGTTTTTTTCTTTTTTCAAGGAGGGATAGATTTGAATGTATTTGAAGCTGTGAAGCAGTCCGTCACAACCAGACAGGCTGCGGAGCATTATGGAATCCATGTAGGGCGGAACGGGATGGCTTGCTGCCCGTTCCATCATGATAAAACCCCAAGCATGAAGCTGGATCGGCGTTACCACTGCTTCGGCTGCGGTGCGGATGGGGATGTGATTGATTTTGCCGCCGCCCTGTATGGGCTGGGAAAGAAAGACGCCGCCGTACAACTGGCACAGGACTTCGGGCTTTCCTATGAGGACTGGAAACCGCCGGGAAAAGCAAAAAAGCCCAAGCCCCGGCAGAAATCCCCGGAGGAACAGTTTCAGGAAGCAAAAAACCGCTGCTTCCGTATTCTTGCCGATTATCTCCACCTACTCCGAGTGTGGAGAAAGGAATATGCCCCGCACTCCCCGGAGGAAGTCTTTCATCCCCGGTTTGTGGAAGCCTTACAGAAGCAAGACCATGTGGAATATCTGCTGGATGTGCTGCTGTTCGGGGAAACAGAGGAAAAAGCGGCTTTGATTACGGAATACGGAAAGGATGTGATACAGCTTGAACAGCGAATGGCAGAGCTTGCAGCCGCAGACGCAGCAAGAACTAAAAAACACCATGAACGCCATGCAGCCGCCCCAGAGCATTGAGGAAATCAAGGCGGGGCTGGAAACCACCGAGAAAGGCGGTGTCCGTCAGAGCATACGGAACTGCCTGACCGTATTCCAGCGTGACCCGCTGCTTTCCGGGGCTATCGCATACAACATCCTGACCGACCGCAAGGACATCATAAAGCCCATCGGCTTCCACAGGGACAGCACCGCCTTAAACGATACGGACATGAAATATCTGCTTCTCTATCTGGAAGAAACCTACGGGCTTACCAATGAGAAAAAGATTGATAACGCCATCGGGATTGTGGCAAATGAAAACAAGTACCATCCCATCCGGGACTATCTCAATACCCTTGTGTGGGACGGGACAGAGCGAATCCGTTTCTGCCTGCGGCACTTTCTGGGGGCTGACGCAGACGATTACACCTATGAAGCATTGAAGCTGTTCCTGCTGGGTGCAATCTCACGAGCCTTTCAGCCGGGGTGCAAGTTTGAAATCATGCTCTGCCTGGTAGGCGGTCAGGGGGCTGGCAAGTCCACCTTCTTCCGTCTGCTGGCAGTCCGGGACGAGTGGTTCTCCGATGATTTGCGGAAGCTGGACGATGACAATGTGTACCGTAAGCTGCAAGGTCACTGGATTATCGAAATGTCGGAAATGATGGCAACCGCCAACGCCAAGAGCATTGAGGAAATCAAGTCGTTTTTAAGCCGGCAGAAAGAGGTTTACAAGATACCCTATGAAACCCACCCGGCAGACCGCCCCCGTCAGTGCGTGTTTGGCGGCACTTCCAATGCCCTTGACTTCCTGCCCCTTGACCGTTCAGGCAACCGCCGTTTTATCCCGGTCATGGTGTACCCGGAGCAGGCGGAGGTTCACATTTTGGAGGACGAAGCCGCTTCCAGAGCCTATATCGAGCAGATGTGGGCAGAAGCTATGGAGATTTACCGAAGCGGCAGGTTCAAGCTGGCTTTCAGCCCCACCATGCAGCGGTATCTCAAAGAACACCAGCGGGATTTTATGCCGGAGGACACCAAAGCCGGAATGATACAGGCGTATCTTGATAAGTACACCGGGAGCATGGTCTGTTCCAAGCAGCTTTACAAGGAAGCCTTGAACCACACCTTTGACGAGCCGAAGCAATGGGAAATCCGGGAAATCAACGAGATTATGAACCAGTGCATTACCGGCTGGCGGTACTTCCCGAACCCAAGAATGTTTTCCGAATATGGCAGACAAAAGGGCTGGGAGCGTGAAAACCCGGCAACGGACTCCGGCAACCCGTCTGAAAAAACGATGGATGGTTTTGTGGAGGTCACAGAACAGATGGAGCTTCCATTCTGAAAATGACCGCCCGTTGCACCCCCTGTTGCTATCCCGTTGCCGAGCCGGTTGCCGGGGAAAACCCCTTATTTCCGGGCTTTTCTCCCTTATAACAACCAAAACAACAGAAAAATAAAAGAAAAGTATAAATAGTAACCATCGCCAGATTGAGATTGTTTGCAAGGTCTTTTGAAGCCCGTTGCCGGACTTCGTTGCCGACACCCTCTGTCTGGCTATTTTCATGTATGGAGGATAACTGCCTATGGCAAAAAACAAAACAGAGATTCATGTGACCACTGTATTTGACGGGGAACTGGACGCAACCGATGTGTTCGTCAGCCTGATTTCCCAGAAATACGGTAAAATAAATACAAAAGAATATCTTGCTAAAAAGAAAGATATAGGCTATAATGAAGATGAGGTTCAAAAGAGCCAGATACCGTCTGGATTGTGTGGGTAAATGGCTATGATGAACGAAATGGAATACAGAACAATCGGTTCGGCACTTGCCGGGGGCTATCGTGCGGCGGTCTATTGCAGGCTGTCAAAGGACGATGACCTGCAAGGCGAAAGTGCCAGTATCGCCAACCAGCGGGATATGCTGGAAAAATACTGCGAAAAGCAGGGATGGGAGGTTGTGGCAGTCTATCAGGACGATGGCTTCACAGGTCTTAATATGGAGCGTCCTGATTTACAGAGGATGTTGAGAGCTATTGAGCGCAGGCAAATCAACCTTGTCATCACGAAAGACCTCAGCCGACTGGGGCGGAACTATCTGCAAACCGGGCATTTGATTGAGGACTTTTTCCCAAGAAACGGTGTCCGCTATATTGCCATGAATGACGGTATCGACACCCTGCGGGATAACAACGACATCGCCCCGTTCAAGAATATCCTGAATGAGATGTACAGCAAGGATATTTCCAAGAAAGTCCATTCCTCTTATCTTCTGAAAGCGCAGAAAGGACAGTTTACCGGGTGTCTTGCCCCGTTTGGGTATCGGAAAGACCCGGAGGACAAAAACCATCTGCTCATTGACGAGGAAACCGCCCCGATTGTGCGGCTGATTTTCGGATATGCCCTGAACGGTCATGGTCCGAACTATATCCGCAGACGGCTGGAGGAAGAAAAAATCCCCTGCCCCACATGGTGGAACCGGGAACGGGGGCTTCGCAACACCCGAACCAAATGGGAAAAGAAAGACCCGGAAAACGGGCGGTATATGTGGGACTTCTCCGTTATCAAAGACCTTTTGATGAATCCCGTCTACACCGGTGCGATTGCTTCCCAGAAAAAAGACTACCGTTTCAAAATCGGCACAATTGGGGAAAAGAAGCCGGAGGACTGGATTGTGGTGGAGGGACAGCATGAACCGCTGATTGACCGCATGAGCTTTGACATTGTGCAGAACAAGCTGAAATCCCGCCAGCGTCCGGGGCAGACCGATGAAATCAGCCTGTTTGCCGGATTGTTAAAATGCGGCGAGTGTGGGAAGTCGCTGACGGTACGCTACACAAACGCAAAACATCCCCAGCGGATTTATTCCTGCAAGACCTACAACGCCTTTGGAAAGAACCACTGCACCCAGCACCGGATTGACTATGACACCCTTTACAGCCATGTGCTGCGGAAAATCCGGGAATGTGCCAGAGCTGCCCTGATGGACGGGGAAGCGGTTGCCGACCGCCTGACCAATACCTGTGAAGCAGAGCAGCGGGAACAGCGGGAAGCAATGGAACGCTCCCTTACAAGGGACGAGGAACGGATTGAGGTTCTGGACAAAATGGTCATGCGGCTTTATGAGGATATGATTGCAGGGCGTATCAGTGAGCAGAATTTCAACACCATGCTGGAAAAGACACAGACCGAGCAGACGGAGCTTAAAGCAAAAGTGTCCGAGGGCAGAAAGCGGCTGTCTGATGAAGTCCAGCTTGCCAATGACGCAAAACAATGGGTGGAAGCCATTCAGGAATATGCCAACATCACAGAGCTGGACGCAGCCACCCTTAACCGCTTAATCAAAGAAATCGTCGTGCATGAACGCATTGACGAAGATAAAACAAGACACATTTCTATCGAAATTCATTTTAATCTCAAACCCATCCCGGAGGTGGAACAGGTCACTGCCTGACCTGTCCCGCCGGGACGGTTCTCTAAAAAACACCATATAGATTTTTTGTACGCCGCCGCCCGCCATCGAGCAGAGTTTTACACCTAATTGGGGATAAAACAGCTGATGGCGGGCGGCGGTGTCGTTCTGATCGGTCTTCAGCTTATCCCTCTGCTGTCCGGGCTGTTCAGCTAAATGTCACCCGTTGTCCCTTTTTCCAGAAAAGGAGCTGATGTATGGACTTTATCATCGACGCAATCGTTGAATGGCTGAAAGGTCTGCTCGTCGATGGTATCATGGGAAATCTGGACGGCCTTTTCGATAACGTCAATCAGAGCGTTGGCGAAATCGCCACACAGGTAGGCACGACCCCGGCGGACTGGAACGCCGGGGTCTTTTCCATGATACGACAGATCTCCGAAACTGCCATTCTGCCAATCGCCGGGGTCATCCTCACTTTTGTCATGACCTATGAACTGATACAGATGCTCATAGAACGCAACAACCTCCATGAAGTTGACACATGGATGTTTTTTAAGTGGGTGTTCAAAACCTTTGTGGCTGTGATGATCCTGACGAATACCTTCAATATCGTGCTGGCGGTCTTTGATGTGAGCCAGCATGTGATCCAGCAGTCAGCGGGCATTATCCAGAACGGGACAGAAATCACGCCGGATGTGCTGGACAGTCTGCGGACAGAGCTTGAAGCGATGGAGTTAGGCCCTCTGTTCGGCCTCTGGCTCCAGTCATTCCTGATCCAGCTTACCATGATTGCCTTAAACATCGTGATCTTCGTTATCGTATATGGCCGTATGATTGAAATTTACTTACTCACAAGTTTGGCACCCATCCCGTTTGCCACCGTCCCCAACCGGGAAACCGGACACATGGGGCAGAACTATTTCCGCTCCCTCTTTGCGGTGGGCTTTCAAGGCTTGCTCATTTTGGTCTGTGTCGCCATCTATGCGGTGCTTATCCAGAGTATCGCCACCGACGGCGACCCCATCGGGGCGATCTGGGGCTGTGTGGGCTATACGGTGCTGCTGTGTTTTACCCTGTTCAAAACGGGCAGCCTTGCAAAATCCATCTTCGGCTGCCATTAAGAGACTTCGGGCCATGCTGACCCGAAGCGGAAAGGAGGCGGTATGCCCCGGCGTTACAAACAGGGCGCGGACGGACAGCCGCACCCGGCTTTCTACGGAAAGCTCCCCGAGGAATTTTCTAAAACAGACACCATGCGCTTTATGGTGGAAACCGATCTGAAACTATCCGGCTGCGTATCGGCGGACACGCTGGCGGCACTCCGGGCGGAAGGCTATGACTACAAGGACGGGAACCTTGTTCCCGCCGGAAAGGAGGAAACCATGCAGGAAAAGGTTGCGGACACCACCCCCGCCGCACCGTTGAAGCTGGATGTAAGCGTGCGGGTCATCGAACCTGTGAAAAACCTGATGGGCTTTGCCAGCGTGAAATTCAACGACTGCTTTGTGGTGGAAAATCTGAAAATCGTGCAGGGCAGCAAGGGCCTTTTCGTGGGGATGCCCAGCCAGCCGGACGGCAAGGGCGGCTACCGGGATATGGCCTATCCTGTCACGAAGGAGTTCCGGGAACAGCTCAACACCGCTGTTCTGCAAGCCTATGAAGTAAAGCTGGAACAGATGGCGGAGCGCGGCTCTGCCGGGCGTGCGTCCATCAGCGAACAGCTCAAGGCCGGGAAAGCGGCTGCCGAACAGGCAAAAGCGGAACAGTCCCCGAAGGAAAAGTCCAGCCGTGGTGCGGAGCGTTGACCTCGGGCCATGCTGGCCCGAAGCGGAAAGGAGGCGAAACCAATGCCACGCAAACGGACGGGCTATGACGCGGCCTGCTACTATGACGGCAAGCTGCTGGGCCGCTGTACCAAAGCGGACAGCGACGCCTATACCCTGTTGATGAACGCCTGCGGCGGGGACGCCGCCCGTGTCCTGCGGGAATACGCCTACTTTTCCCCGGAGCTGAAGGCCATCTTGGAAAAGGCGGCGCTCATGCAGGCGGACCGGAACCGGACGGGCGGGATGTTCCATGCGCCCCGGACCTCCCCGTGGGGAGAGGTGCAGAGCTGTGAAGTTCTCTGTCCGGGCGTGTTTTTGGTATCCACCGCCAGCCACGGCGGAACGATGGTGGCAAACGAGGTGGCCGCCGTCCTCTCTCCGGCGGCGAAAAAATGCGGTTTCAAGGACAAGGGCTATATCTGCTATGAGGAGGACGCACAGGAAAGTGTGGTGCTCCGGGAGCTGCTGGACAAAAAGCTCTGGAAGATCCCCGACCGTATCAAGGACAAAGATCGGTTTGAAGAAAACCTCAATCAGTCCATCCGGCAATACAATCCCGAATACTGGCGGGCAAGGCAGAGCGGACGGGAGGCCGCCGAAGCCGCCCGCAGCACAGCCCCGGCCAAAGAGGCCGCAAGGTAGCTTCGGGCCATGCTGGCCCGAAGCAATAAAGGAGGTGTACCAAAATGGCCTATGTGCCAGTACCCAAAGACCTGTCCAAAATCAAGACAAAGCTGGCCTTCAATCTCACGAAGCGCCAGCTTATTTGTTTTTCCGGCGCGGCGGCGGTGGGCCTTCCGGCCTACCTGTTTTCCCGTGGCAGTATCGGAAACAGCGCCGCCATGTTCCTGATGATCGGCCTCATGCTCCCGTTCTTCTTTTTCGCCATGTATGAGCGGGACGGCCTGCCGCTGGAAAAGGTGCTGAAAAACATCATCCGCACCCGGTTCCTCTATCCCCGGGTGCGGCCTTACAAAACCGAAAACTTCTATGCGCTGCTTGGCGCCAGAAAGGAGGCGCAGCCGATTGCAAAACAACAGAAGGGCCGGAAAGCCCGCAGGCAAAAAGCCTGACAAGACGGGCCTTCTCGGCCTGTTCACAAAGGGAAAGGACATTCCCACCACCGCCCAGCAAACCCTCCCTTACCGGGAAATGTACCGGGATGGGGTGTGCCGGGTGGAGGACCGCTATTACACCAAAACCATTGAATACGAGGACATCAACTACCAGCTCGCCCAGACCGAAGATCAGGCGGCCATCTTTGACGGGTGGAGCGCCTGCCTGAACTACTTTGACA
The DNA here is from genome assembly GCF_003604105.1 of Faecalibacterium sp. AF10-46. Lineage (NCBI taxonomy): Bacteria > Bacillati > Bacillota > Clostridia > Eubacteriales > Oscillospiraceae > Faecalibacterium > Faecalibacterium sp. AF10-46. The sequence continues at coordinate 24,804 of NZ_QVGY01000014.1, forward strand.
GTTCCTTGCCGTTTCAGCTTTCTTTCCTCAACCACCGGAGCCGCCCGGGCAGCCGGTACAGCGTCAACATCCCCATGCAGGAGGACGACTACAACAGCGTCCGGCGTGAGTATGTGGAAATGCTGGAGAACCAGATCGCCAAAAGCAACAACGGCATTGTCCGCACAAAGCTCCTGACCTTCGGCGTGAACGTGGACGACCTTCCCACCGCCAGGGCAAGGCTGGAACGTGTAGAGGCGGACATTTGCGGGAACTTCAAAAAGCTGGGCGTCAAGTGCCGTTCCCTTTCGGGGCTGGAACGGCTGGAGCTTCTTCACGGGCAACTCCACCCCGGCAGCGGCTCCCCCTTCCGGTTTTCATGGGATATGATCCCCAAAACCGGGCTTTCCACCAAAGACTTTATCGCCCCGGACAGCTTCGATTTCCGTTTCAGCCGACTGTTCCGGGTGGGGACGACCTGGGGCGCTGCCTCTTACTTGCAGATTTTGGCCTCGGAGCTCTCGGACAAGCTGCTGGCGGAGCTTTTGGAAATGGATGCGGAAATGACCATTACCCTCCATATCCAGACCGTCGATCAGGCCGCCGCCGTAAAATCCATCAAGGCCAAAGTCTCCGACATTGACAAGATGAAAGTGGAGGAACAAAAAAAGGCAGCCCGGTCAGGGTACGACATGGACATACTCCCGCCTGACCTTGTAACGTACAGCAACGACGCAAAGACCCTCTTGGAAGATTTACAGAGCCGGAATGAAAGAATGTTCCTTCTGACCTTCCTTGTGGTAAACATGGCCCCGACCCGCCGGGAGCTGGACAACGACCTGTTCACGGTGTCCGGTATCGTCCAGAAATACAACTGCACCTTGAAGCGGCTGGACTTCCAGCAGGAGGACGGTTTTCTTTCCAGCCTTCCGCTGGGCCATAACGGCATTGAGATCAAGCGCGGCATGACCACCAGCTCCACGGCCATTTTCGTTCCCTTTATGACGCAGGAGCTCCGCATGGATGGCGAAGCCGTCTATTACGGGCTCAACGCCCTTTCCCATAACGTCATCATGGCAAACCGGAAAAAGCTCAAAAACCCCAACGGCCTGTTCCTCGGTGTGCCGGGCTCCGGTAAATCCTTCGCCGCAAAGCGGGAGCTTGTGAACGTGTTCCTTGCCACAAAAGACCGCATTATCGTGGTGGACCCGATGGGCGAATACTCGCCCCTTATCAGGCGGCTGGGCGGACAGGTCATCGAGATCGCACCGGACAGCCCCCACCACATCAATCCGATGGACATTGATTTGAGCTTTGACGAGGAAAACCCGATGGCACTGAAAGCCGACTTTATCCTGTCGCTGATGGAGCTGATCGTCGGCGGCAAGGACGGCTTGCAGCCGGTGGAGCGTACCGTCATTGACCGCTGTGTGCGCCAGATGTACCGGGAACACTTGCAGGACCCGGAAACAAGCAAAATGCCGACCCTCCAAACCCTGTATGACCTGCTCTGTTCCCAGCCGGAGGGCGAGGCGGTGCGGCTGGCGACGGCCCTTGAAATTTATGTGTCGGGCTCCCTTAACGTGTTCAACCATGAAACCAATGTGGACTTAAACCGCCGTCTGGTATGCCTTGACTTAAAAAAGCTGGGGGCCGGGCTTCGGACGATTGCCATGCTCATTATGCAGGACTTGGTAAACTCGCAGGTGTCCATGAATTTCCTCCGCGGTATCGCCACATGGTGTTACTTTGACGAATTTCATGTGCTGCTCCGTGACCGTCTGACGGCAAGCTATTGTGTGGCGATCTGGAAAATGCTGCGAAAAAAAGGGTGCGTTCCGAGTGCTTTAACGCAGAATGTAAAGGATTTTCTGGCAAGCCCGGAGATCGAGAACATCTTTGAAAACTCGGACTTCCTTGTGCTGCTCTCGCAGGCACAGGGGGACCGGCAGATTTTAGCCAAACAGCTTGGGATCAGCCCCCACCAGCTTTCCTATGTGACCCATACCAATTCCGGCGAAGGGCTGCTGTTCTTCGGGAATACCACCATCCCGTTTGTTGACCGCTTCCCGCAGAATACCGAGCTGTACGCCATTATGACCACCCGCCCGGAGGACAAAAAACAGGAAATGAACCGGGCGTAACACACTTCGGGCCATGATGGCCCGAGGTTTGGAAAGGAGGGATACATTATCGGAAAGAAACCGGACAAACGGAATTTTCAAAGGCCGGGGCCGACGGAGGATACCGGGGACAATCGCCCCGGACCGGCAGAACGGGAAGGACCTTCCCCCGCACCGTCCCGACGTCTGCGGTTTGAGGACGAGGATGCCGGGCAGGACAGTCCTTCGGGCCATGATGGCCCGAAGTCCAAAAGCGGCAAGTTTCAAGAGGACAGCCGCAAAAGCCGTCCCTCTGACCGCATGAGGCAGGAGGATGAAGCGAGCAGGCCGCAGGATACCGGCAGGGCACAGGAGCCGGAGGGCTCCGCCGAGAAGGCCGGGAGTAAAAAGGACAAGTACCAGAAGGCGCAGGCCAAAGCGGAGCGCGCCGGGGAAAAGCTGGGAAAGGCCCGGGAGAAGCTGGATAAGGTCGAGGCGAAACGGGCGGCGCAGAAGCCGCCGGGGCTTGCGAAGAAAGCTGTCCGGGGAGCCCGTACAGAAGCATGGTTCTATGTCCACAACAAGATCCACGAAGTTGAGCATGAAAATGTGGGTGTGGAAGGAGCCCATAAGTCGGAACTTGTGGCCGAGGCCGGAGCCCGGAAACTGGCCCGGTATGCCAAACGCCGCTGGCAGGAGCACCCGGCCCGGAAGGTGGCAAAGTGGGAACGGAAGGACATAAAAGCCCGGGTCAATATGGATTTTCAGAAGATGGCCTCCGAGCACCCGGAGCTTGCCAGCAATCCGCTTTCCCGTGTGCAGCAGAAATGGAAACTGAAACGCCGGTATTCCAAAGAAGCAAAGGCAGCTGCAAAACAGGGCGCAAAGGCCGCAAAGAAAACCGCTGCCGCTTCGGGAACTGCGACCCGTCGGGCGGCACAGTTTGTGACCCGTCATCCTGTGGCGGTGCTGATCCTGCTCCTGCTGTTGCTGCTCTGTTTTCTTGTGTCGGCGGTAAGTTCCATTTTTCCCACGCTTGGCAGCGGCCTTGCCAATGCGTTATCCGGCACCTCCTACGCCTCGGAGGATACGGACCTGCTGGGGGTGGACGAGGACTACACGGCGCTGGAAAACGAGCTGGCGCAGACGGTAGCGAACATTGAAAGCACCCATCCCGGCTATGACGAGTACCGCTATTCCGTGGACGAGATCGGCCATAACCCCTATGAGCTGGCGTCCTATCTCTCGGCAAAGTACCATGTCTATTTCCGTGAACAGGTGCAGGACGAGCTGCGGGAGATCTTCGAGGCACAGTATGAGCTGACCTTGACGGAGGAAGTCGAGATACGCTACCGCACCGAAACCAGCACCGACCCGGAGACCGGGGAAACCACCACCGAGGAAGTCCCCTATGAGTATTACATCTTAAATGTGACCCTCACAAACAAGACGCTGCCCGCCGTGATCCTGCCGAGGCTTGACGAACAGCAGAGGCAGATATACACCGTTATGCAGCAGCTCAAAGGCAACAAGCCCTATCTGTGGGAGGGGATTTACAACGGCGGCGAAGATACCGGCCCCAGCTATGAGATACCCGGCGAGGCGCTGGATGACCCGGCTTTTGCGGCGCTCATGGAAGAAGCCACAAAGTACATCGGCTGGCCCTATGTGTGGGGCGGCTCCAGCCCGTCCACCTCCTTTGACTGTTCGGGCTTTGTCTGCTGGGTGTACACGGCCAGCGGCGTCCACAACCTGCCCCGTACCACGGCACAGGGCATTTATAACCAGTGCGCTATCATTTCCCCCTCCGAGGCAAAGCCCGGCGACATTATCTTTTTCACGGGAACCTATGACAGCCCCGGCCCTGTGTCCCATGTGGGGATTTATGTGGGCGACGGGATGATGCTCCATTGTGGTTCGCCCATCCAATACGCAAACATCAATTCAAGCTACTGGCAGACACATTTCTATGCCTTCGGGCGTTTGTGAGCCAGAGGAAAGGAGTCCTTGCATGAACAAGATCGACAAGCTCGATAAGGAACTGGAAAAAGCCCGGGAGAAGGCTGCCGAGTGGCAGGCCAAAATCCGGGAGCTGGAAAAGCAGAAACAGGAGGAAGAAAACAGCCAGATCGTGCAGGCGGTGCGCTCCCTTAAACTGACGCCCGCCCAGCTGATGGCATTTCTGAATGACCCCAAAAACAGCCTTACCGCTTCGGACCATACTGACCCGAAGCCGGAGGCACCCGAAAAGGAGGACACAGCCCATGAAAAAAACTAAATACCGCAGGCTGGCGGCGATGGCTGCCAGCCTTTTGTGTTGCCTGATCTTTACGGTCCCGGCTTATGCACAGAGCAGCGAGCCGCAGCCGGAGACAGCTCCCTCCCTGGCAGAAACCGAAGCAGAGCCGGAAACCCAGAACCCCTTTACCCCGGACGGGACGGGAACCGTGGTGGACAACGCCACCGACGAGGATGGAAAGGAGTTCTACACCATCACCACAGCAGACGAGAGCGTGTTTTATCTGGTGATCGACAAACAGAAAACCAGCGAGAACGTCTATTTCCTCAATACCGTTACCACAGACGACCTTCTGCCTCTTGCTGAACAGGGTAAGGAACCGCCCAAAGAAGTGACCCCTGAGCCAGAGCCAAAGCCCACCGAACCGGTGGAGGAAGTACCGGAACCCAAGCCGGAGAAAAAGGACAGCCCCCTTCTCTCTCTGCTCCTGATCGGTGCGGTGGTGCTGGCCGGCGGTGGAATTGGTTACTATTTCAAGATTTACAAGCCGAAGCATGAAGCCCCGGATTTGGAAGATGATTACTGCGAATATGAGGACGGGGAGCTGGAGGAGATCGCAGAGGAACCCGAGGACGAAGATACCCCGCCGTGGGAGGAAGATACGGAGGAATGAGAATGAATTTTACAAGCAGCCCTTTTGAACGAATGATGAAGGAAGTACCGCACCCCGGCTGGGACAATGACGACCCTTGTAAGGGATGCCGTTACTACAAGGAGTGCAAAGGAAAGAAAAAACAGTGCCGGAAGAAGTTCCGGGCGCTGATCGTGGAGCCCCGCCCTTCGGGCCATCGTGGCCCGAAGTCTTAAATGGACGCCCGGGAGCTGACCCGTGACGAGAAGAAGAAAATCCGCACTCTGGTCACGGGGATGTGCGCCAACTATGACCGGGAAAGCGGCCTGTGCCTTCCTCTTGACTGTGCCTGCTATATGCTGCACAAGTGCTGGACAGGGGCGTACTGCCGTTATTTCCGTGAGGCTGTCCTGCCTCTTAACCCGGAGCTTCAAGCGTCGTTGACAACGGAAGGCATCTCCCCGGAGCTGCGAGCCTGTGCGGTCTGCGGAAAGGCGTTTTTGCCCGAGGGGCGTCAAGCCTACTGTTCCGACGCCTGCAAGGCCGAAGGGAACCGCCGAAAAAGCCGGGAACGCATGAGGAAAATGCGGGAGAAAAGGCCGGGCGGCTGTTACGATTTGCCGCTTCCAAAGGCTTGACATTCCGGGCTTTTTGGAGGGTGTTTCCGGGGTGGGAATATCTTATTACATTCCTCCCCGGTCTGCCCTCTTATTTCGTAACATCCAGCACTTCGGGTCATGTTGGCCCGAGGCACAGAAAGGAGGGATCTCTTGGAGACAGTACAAGGATATGTGATTTTGAAAGCTGCCACCTTTGAAACCGGACACGGCTTTGCGCTGGGGCATAATCCGGGAGCGCCGAGCCCCTTTGTGACCTGGCAGTTTACCAAGGGAGAAAACGGCCATCGGGATTACTACTGGGGCCGCTATGGAACCAGTCAAGCGTGGGCGCAGAGGGACTTTGACCGCCGGGTGGACGACTATCAGCAGCTTTACCATGCGGCGGTCAAGCATACCGAGCTGGGACCGGAGGGCGTTTACCGCTATTATTCCACCCAGCGGCCCGTGGACATAGGCACCTACCCGAAGCCGCCGGATAACCAGCCTCTTTCCATCGTCAACTACGATGACGACAGGCGGCGTCCTGTGGCAGACGGCAGGCTGATGGCATGGGGCGAACTGACCTACGCAAAGCCGCTGACCGAAAAGCAGATGGAGGATTATGAACTGAAACCAGCACCGGGCAATCCTGACCGGGTGCGCCCATCCATTACCGCCCGGCTCAAAGAAGGAACCAGAGGGCAGGAACCCCCGAAGGAGCCCGGCCAGAAGCGGAGCCATAAAAACCATGAGGAACGATAAAGGAGGATCGCCATGCACGAAAAAGACAACTATCTGAAAACCGCCGAGCTCTCCACGGAGCAGAACTGCAACATGATCGACGGCGTACCCAACAACACGCCTATCCCACCCACGCCCCCGGAGTTGGACGCAAAACCGCTTGATAAGGTAAAGGAGCCCAAAGAGCGCCGGAAAGGCCGGGAGTTGGAACGCTGATGGAGAACCGCAAGCGGAATGTCCATCTGCACGTTATGGTAACGCCGGACGAGCTGGCAGCCATCCATGAACGGATGGCTGAGGCGGGCATTTCCAACGCCGGGGCTTATGTGCGGAAAATGGCTCTGAATGGATATATCCTGCACATCGACCTTGCACCTGTAAAAGAGTTGATCTCTCTGCAACGGCGCTGTTCTAACAATCTCAATCAGGTTGCCATACACGCACATACCTATGGCGTGTACCCGGAGGAAATCGACGGATTGAAGCGGGACTATGAAAAGCTGTGGGGCGAGGTGTCAAAGGTGCTGCGGGAGCTTTCCGAGCTGGTGGCAAAGTAAGACGAGGGCGGCAGGTTCCGATGTTGGGACCTGCCGCCTTGTTCTTTTTACCATCTATATCTATGTTTCCGAAAATGTAATTCCCGAAGTCCAGCCTCTTTACAAATAGACGATAGAATTTTTAGTATTTCTTCTCGTGTAGAATTAAGCCATTCAGCAAGCTCACGATCATAGAAACAATAAGCGACATCTTCGCCTGTGCCATATGTCGAATAGGCTTTTTCCTTTTTGGCTATTTTCAATCGTCTGCGAATTGCTGTTAGCATATCAGTGATAGTATAGAGTTTTTCTCTCCATAAAGAGTTTTGGACAGAAGATTTTCCATCAGCCTGTTTTAATATGGAGCCATCACGAGTTCTTAGTACCCCTGTATTCAAGGCAATTAGCGTATCTTCAATCGCTTTATCAAAATCCTCCATTCGACCTTCTTGATAAATGTCATCTTGAAAGGCTGGACGATCAAAGCACTCCAAATAAAATTGGACAAGCTCTTTATCTTTTTCAAAGGCAGGTGTGGAAGAAGTAGTTTCGACTTCCAAAATTGCTGTCTGTTCTGCAAGCTGCTTCCAACTTTGTAGCAGTTCTTTAGGATAACGAGTAATATCCGTATCAATCAATTTAGAACAAGACTGGCATAACCAAATTCCATTTTCAAACGACTTTCTTTCTTCGGGTGTCATAGAAGCGTCATAGCGTGGACCGCCTTGAGCCGCTGCACAGATATGAGCTGCTACCCCTATATTTGTAATTTTTTCAGGATTGGTATTTGCCCCACAAGTCAACTTTCGGCAAGCAGGATTACTACATCTTCTACCAACCCGATTTGCCAGTAATTCCTTTGTTGCTGAAGTAAAGTCGTCTCTGCTGTTCCCCATGTTCATCACCTCGTCTAACCAAAATATTGATTTCATTATATCATAACTTTTTAGATAAAACCATCAAGCTTCGGGCCAGCATGACCCGAAGTTTTAGGACAGGATTTACTAATCTTTCGCAACATTTATGTCCCCGGGCAGGCATGATAAAATAGAGGTAGGAAGGATAGATAAAGGAGGTTTTGAAGATGAAGATACTGCTGAAAATATTGGTTGCTCCCTTTGCTTTAGCGTTGTCCCTTCTGGCGGCTCTGCTGGTGTTCCTATTTGATATTTGTGCCGTCCTGCTGACGATTGCCTCTGTGATCCTGACGGTGCTGGGTGTCGCTCTCTTTTTCACGCCGACGCCCATAGGCGGGATTGTATTTCTGTTTCTTGCCTTCCTTCTTTCGCCGTATGGACTGCAAGCGGCGGCGGGCTCCCTTCTTTGGGCGCTGGACGGAGGCAAATCCGCTCTGTACCGGTTTCTGGCAAGTTAAGCAGCCTCGGGCCATACTGGCCCGAAGTCGGGGCGGTCTGAATGGGCCGCCCCTTTCTCATGGAAAGGAGGAATGATTTTTGGCTACCACAACTTTGTTACAGCGCCATGCGGGCGAAGGCGAAACGATTGCTGAGGCTATCCGGGATTGTCTGGACTATGGCAAGGACCCGGAGAAAACAGAAAGCGGAAAGTATATCTCCGCTTATGAATGTGATCCGGCCACCGTGGCGGACGAGTTCCTTTTGGCAAAGGCCAGCTATGCCGCTATGACGGGCCGGGAACAGAAGAAAGAAAATAATGTGCTGTGCTATCAGATACGACAATCCTTCTATCCGGGCGAGATCACCCCGAAGGAGGCGAACCGTATCGGCTATGAGCTGGCTATGCGCTGGACAAAGGGGCGGCACGCTTTTATCGTTACCACGCACACCGATAAGCAGCACATCCATTGTCACATTTATTACAACTCCACCACCCTTGACTGCACCCGGAAATTCCGAAATTTTTGGGGCTCCAGCTTCGCCCTTCGGCGGCTCTCTGACAAGCTGTGCCTTGAAAACGGGCTGTCCATCGTGGAGAACCCGAAGCCCCGGAGCAAGGGCAAGTATCGGAACTATGGGGAGTGGCAGAAAGACCGGAAAGGGCCGCTTTCCTATCAGGACCGACTGCGCCTTGCCATTGATACCGCACTGGCCGAACGCCCCGCCGATCTGGATGAATTTCTCAATTTGATGAAGCGGGCCGGGTATGAGGTCAAGACGGTTCGGGGCGGCGGTATCAGCTTCCGGCTGACCGGGCAGGGACAGGAACGCTTCACCCGTCTGCGTGCCTCCACGCTGGGGGACGGCTACGACTTGCAAGATGTTCTGTCCGCCATTGAGGGCAAAGAAAAACGCCCCGGGCGCTCGGAGCGGAAAATCAGTCTGGCGGTGGATATTCAAGCAAAGCTGGCTGCCGGTAAGGGGCCGGGATATGAACGCTGGGCGAAGGTATTTAACATTAAGCAGATGGCCGCCGCTCTTGCCTATATACAGGACAATAACCTGACCGATTATGAGCAGTTGGCGAAGAAAGCCACCGAGGCGGCAGACCGTTTCCATGTTATTTCCGAACAGGTCAAGCAGACGGAACAGGCCATGAAAACCAATGCCGGGCTAAAGGCCGCAACGGTTCAGTATGCCAAAACCCGCCAAGTCTTTGAGCAGTATAAGGCGACGAAGTACAGCCGGAAATTCCTTGCGGAGCATGAGGCCGACCTTGAACTGTACCGGGCTGCACAAGCGGAAATGCGCTCTCTGCTGGGCGGGGCGAAGCTCCCTAAAATGGATGTGCTGAAGGAAGAAGGTCGTAAGCTCACAGCAAAGAAAAAACAGCTCTATGGAGAATATCAAAAGGCACGACGGGATATGCAGGAGATTGTCACGATCAAAGCGAACATTGACACTCTGATGGGCTACACCGAACCGGGAAGAAAGCAGGAAAAGGAGCGTTAAGGTTATGAAAACAAGGAGCAAAGCGACGCTGACACTTCGGGCCATGTTGGCCCGAAGATACGGGTTTGGGGCGAGCCCCAACAAGCCGCCTTTGTGCCACTTGTGGCCACAGAGGCATTGCTTGCCACTTAGCGACAGCCCCTAAAATGGCGCAAAAAAACAGAGGCCCTTATTCTGGAACCTCCGTTTCTCTGGCTTTCTTAATGCCCTCGGCTGTGGCTTCTATTACAACAAGCTCTTTTTCATTCATAGAATTTAGGAGCACATCAATGTGCTTTCTGCAAGAGCTTAACCTTGCCCCTCCGTCCGCATGAATAAACTGGTCAACTGAAACGTCAAACATGGTAATGAGTTTAACAAAAAGGTCGAAACTGGGATACTGACCTTTGTTCTCAATATTCATAATGGTACGGGAGTCACGGTCTACTAATTCCGCAACATAGGCTTGTGTCCATCCCTTTTCTTCTCTGGCTCGTTTGAGAGCCGCCCCGAGGCCGTGAAAGTCAAACCTTCTTTCTTCTTGGTCCATTCTCATATCACCCTATATCATTGTACATTTCGGGTCGGATTATGAGAATGTAATGAGATTTTACACAAGGTAGTATTTCATTTCATCAATATGCAGCCTCCAACTTGTATTGTTCGAGATAAAGAACTATAATATACTCTGTGGAGGTGCGAAATGGACTATATGACATTGAAAGAGGCCGCCGAGAAGTGGGGCGTGACACCTCGTAGGGTAAATTATTATTGCGCCGGAGGGCGCATCCCCGGCGCTGTGAAGATGGCTGGTGTTTGGCTGATCCCAAAGAACACAGAAAAGCCGATTGACGGAAGGACAAAACAAGGGAAGGAGTTGCGCCATGAATAAAATCCTGATTATAGATGATGACAGAGAACTGTGTGCTTTGATTAAACGCAGCGTACAAGCAGAAAACATAGAAGCTGATTTTTGTAATACTGGAAAAGAGGGTTTACAGAAATTAAAAGAGCAGGAATACCAGCTTGTAGTGCTGGATGTGATGATGCCCGGTATGGATGGCTTTGAAACGCTGGAAGAAATCCGCAAAGAGAACAGCCTGCCGATTTTGATGTTCACATCCAAAAATGACAGCATTTCTAAAGTGCGGGGCTTACGAGCCGGGGCGGACGATTATCTGACAAAACCGTTTGATATGGACGAACTGATTGCCCGTATTGCGTCCCTCATTCGCCGCTACACCCGTTTTAATCATCAAGCCGGAGCTGTGCAAAAACTGGATTTTGATGGATTGCAAATTGACCTTGAAAATCGTTCTGTTACTACATCAAACGGCACTTTTGAACTGCCCCCAAAGGAATTTGATTTGCTCCTGTACTGTGCAAAACATCAAGGGAAAATTTTGACCAAACAGCAGATTTATGAGGAAGTATGGGGCGAAGAATATTTCTATGATGACAGTAACATTATGGCGATTATCAGCCGACTTCGTAAAAAATTAGAAGTCAATCCTTCAAGCCCAAAGTATATACAAACGGTCAAAGGGATTGGCTACCGGTTTAATAAGGAGGTGTAGTCAGCATGGAAATTATCGTATTCTTGTCCATTGTGATTGCTGTTGTGGCTGTATTGACTTCCATCGTTCTCGTTCGGCGTGTAAAAAAACAAATAGCAGAAATGACCGATGTGCTGGTTGATGTGAAAAACGGAAATGGCAACCGGCGTATTCTATCTGCAACAAATGAACTGACAGCACCTCTTGCCTATGAAATCAATGAGATCGTTGTGGCCTATGAAAGCAGACTTTCAACTGTACGGCAGACAGAAGAAACCAACCGCCAGCTTATGACGAGCCTTTCCCATGACGTGCGAACGCCCCTTACTACTCTGCTTGGGTATCTTGACGCTGCACACAAAGGACTGGTCACAGGAAAAGACCGGGATGATTATATTGAAACCGCCCGCCGGAAAGCCCATGATCTGAAAGAATATATTGATGTGCTCTTTGACTGGTTCAAGTTAAATTCCAACGAGTTTGCTTTAGAAATCCAGAGCGTTGAGGCCGCAGAGCTGACAAGAAATATCCTGATTGACTGGATACCGATTTTTGAGGATAAACAGGTTGAGTATGACATTGATATTCCTGAACAGCCTGTCCGGGTAAGATTGGATATGGATAGCTATATGAGGATCATCAATAACCTTATTCAAAATGTAATCGCTCACAGCCATGCGGACAAAATCAAAATTTCCCTATCGAAGAAGGAAAATAACATGGAGCTGCTGCTGGCGGATAATGGAGTGGGAATTGAGAAGGAAGATTTGAAACACATTTTTGAACGGCTCTATAAGTGTGACAAAGGACGGTCTGAAAAAGGAAGCGGTCTTGGTCTTTCTATTGTCCATCAGCTTGTAGAAAAGATGGATGGGAATATAACAGTTGAAAGTTTGCCGGGAAAAGGAACTGAATTTATGTTGCTTTTTCCTTTGGAGAGTTAAGCGGGCTCCCGTCTTTATGGCGGGAGCCTTTGTCATTTTACTGGATTTCAAATTGCAAGGTTAATGCAAGGTTGCGGCAAGGTTAATGCAAGGTTGGCATGATAGAATACCTTACAGAACAGGAGGTTTTGAATATGGATACAAATTATATCATTGAAACAAAAAATCTGACGAAGCAATACGGCTCACAAAAGAGTGTGGCTGACTTAAATATCCATGTGAAGCGTGGGAGAATTTACGGTCTGCTGGGCAGAAACGGAGCCGGAAAAACCACTACCATGAAAATGCTGTTGGGCTTAACGAAGCCGACTTCCGGGGAGGTCAAAATCTGGGGAAAGTCTTTGCAAGGGAATGAAAAGAAGTTGCTGCCCCGTATCGGAAGCCTGATTGAGTCCCCCGGTTTTTATCCCAATCTGACCGGCACAGAGAACCTGCGTATCTTTGCTACTCTGCGGGGCGTACCAAACAATCATGCTATCAAAGATGCTCTGGATCTGGTAGGACTGCCCTACAAAGATAAAAAGCTCTTTTCACAGTATTCTCTTGGTATGAAGCAGCGGCTTGCCATCGCCCTTGCCGTTATGCACGATCCGGAGCTTTTGATTTTGGATGAGCCGATCAACGGCCTCGATCCCATCGGTATTGCAGAAGTACGCTCCTTTATTCGGGAGCTTTGCGACGCAAGAGGAAAAACTATTTTGATTTCCAGTCACATTCTTTCGGAGATTTCCTTGCTGGCTGACGATATTGGAATTATTGACCACGGTGCATTGCTGGAAGAAGAAAGCCTTGCTGAGTTGGAGCAAAAAAGCAGTAAACATATCCGGTTTACGCTCTCTGATACTGCACAGGCGGCAAGAATTTTGGAACGCAATTTCCATGAAACCCATTTTTCCATACAAGACGACCACAATCTGCGCCTGCACAACCTTGATCTGTCTGTGGGGAAAATTGTAACTGCTTTTGTAGAAAACGGATTGGAGGTATCAGAAGCACATACCTGTGAAGAAAGTCTTGAAGATTACTTCAAGCGTGTGACAGGGGGCGAAGGAATTGCTTAAACTAATCAAATGCGAATTTTTGAAATTGAAACGGAAGAAATTTATTCCGCTGATTATTTTGGCTGCGTTCCTGTTTCCAATCCCGCTGACTTATCTGATGACAACGCCCTCTATGATGGAGCGATATACGGATCGGGCAGATGCTTTCGATGGACTATTTAACATGGTGTTGGGATATGGTATCCAGTTTTTACTGCCCTGCATTATCGGAGTGATTGCCGCTATTCTGTTTTTTATGGAACGCGACAACGATACATTCAAAAATCTGCGTACAATTCCCGTAACCAGCACGCAAATGGTACTTGCAAAGATTATTGTCCTTTTTATCTTTGGAATTGTTTTTTGCGTGGCTTCTACCATTGCAACAATTCTTTGCGGAATTGGAACATTAGAAGTTTATGGAATTGGTTATAAGCTGTTTTTGGCGGTTGAAACGGGGATCTTCATTACGGCAGGAACACTCCCGTTGATTGTCCTTGTTGTCTTTTTCAGTAAGACCTATGTTTTTTCCATTTTGTTGTGTGTCTTTTACAGCGTTCTGAACATGAGTGCTACGGCATTGTTTGACACACTGCCTAAAACTATGTTATGGCTTCTGCCCACGCCACTGACTACATTTTGGAGTGCGGGAGATATGGCGGCTCATGGAATAAAAATGGACTTGGAGCAAATGACAGGGCTAATTCCTTCAACATTTCAAGTTGTATTCATTCTTGGGATTATGGCATTCGTTTCGTTCTTACTGATTGACAGATTATATAAGCAGAGGGGGGAATAAACATGGTTCGCATTGTAAAAACAGAATTTTATAAATTGAAAAGGTATCATATCCTTTGGGCGGGCGTTGCACTCATGCTCCTATCCGTCCTGCTGACCTTGTTTACCTCTATGGCGAATGATGGTTCCGTTTGGGATTTCGCCTATCTTACAGAACAGGTCATCAAAAACAATATGTCCATGATTTTTCCGATGTGTATCAGCCTAATTGCTGGATATATGATTTCTCGTGAGCAGACGGATGACACATTGAAAAATATTCTGACTGTGCCGATTTCTTTTAAGAAACTGTTGACCGGAAAATTGATTGTGTGCGGCGTATTGTCTATTATTTTCGGGCTGATATGCAGTCTGTTTACAATCATAGCAGAAATGATTGTGGGATTTCCCGGCTTTGAGATTTCCTTAGCTCTAAAAGCAACCTTGCAGATTACTGCGGTTAATTTCTTTTTATATCTTGCGGTTCTGCCGATTATCGCTCTTACTTGTCGGAGGGCAGGCAGCTTTTTAGTCGGTGTAATCATTGCTTTTGTCTATGGATATGGAGGGATGTTTGCCGCAGGAAATATGACATTAGCAAACCTTTATCCGATTACCGCAAGTCTTGGAATGGTAGGCTACCGTAGCTATGATACCGCAGTCAACTGGAATATCGGAACCTGTTCTTGCAGTCTTGCGCTTGCTGTCGTTATTTCTGCCATCTTGATTTTGTGCATGAAAGAACGAGAAGCAACCCAAACAAAGAAAAAGGCCAAAAAGGTAGCTCCAAAGAAAGGCTGGTGATGATTTTATGAAGAAAATAGTTTTAGCATTGGCATTTGTCCTTTTGGGAAGTTTTATGCTTTCTGACTGTTCAAAAGATGAAATTCTCGATCATTATAATAATATCGTTCAGTCTGCTGGTTCCATAGCACTTACCGGAAATTCATCCTTACAAGGTACGAAAGAAAAAGGAATTGATGATTATACAGGAAGCTATACAGCCAACTATGAGGATTTTTCAGATACAGAGTATTTGTTCGGCGGAACTTCCATAAAGCGTGAAGCGGGTAAGGATCTGTCTATTGACTGCGCGCTGGAGGTTACGGATGGAACTGCAAAAGTATTTTGGATTTCTGGAGCTGATGAAGAAGTCACTTTGCTTGAAACAACCGGAACATATAGTGATACAATTACACTCCCTGAAGGTGGAAACTATATCGGCATTGAATGTGAAAATTTCACTGGAAGCATTGAATTGAATATGGAGTAACATTCTGCCGGACGACGGCAAAAGAAAAAAAACCGTCGTAAAGCAGACACATTTCCACGCGCCTATGAAGCGGCGGCTTTGATTTGCAGAGCCGCCGTTTCTTTGCGTTTGCACAAACCAATGACGACTTGCAGGGACACGGTAGCCGATTGGAGGTTATTTCGCCGTGTCCTTTTCTCTTTTTCGCAGTATCCATGATCTGCACCAGTTAAAAAAAGCGTAACTCCCCCTCCGGGACAGTCTGGTTATGAATGTGAAATCAGACGATACATAAATGAATGTGTAATTTCATGCGTCCGTGTGGCTTCATGCCGCCCGGGCGCTTTTGTGTTCTTATGTGGCTGCTTCGGGTCATGTTGGCCCGAAGTCATTCCCCGGTGCCGCTCCCCGCCGCCTTCGTTTCGGTCACTCGTCAACCAACAACCGAAACGGAGGTCAATATGGCTATTATCAATTTGCGGGACTATTACCCATTCTATACATCGGATTGCTTCATGGAAGTATCGGAAGAAGTTGCAGAAATGTTCAAAGAGTTTGATCGTAAAGAGGCTGCCTACCGGCTGCGTACATACCGCCACAAAGCCTATTATTCCCTTGATCGGGATGACGGGCTGGAGCATGAAGCTGTCTTTGTCGCCTTATCTCCCCATGAACTGTATGAGCGGAAAGTGACCATGCAGGAGCTTCATGCGGCGATTGCCAGTCTGCCGGACAAACAGGCAAAACGGATTTACGCTCATTTCATTCTCGGCATGACCAAACAGGATATTGCCCGGGCAGAGGGCGTCCATGAAAAAGTGGTTCGTGTCGCAATCGAGCGAGGTCTGCGGCACTTAGAAAAAATTTTGAAAAATTCTTTGTAAGGCGTACCGATTTAGGCCGGAAAATGAAATGGCTTATGAGAGGCAAAACACTTCGGGTCACAATGGCCCGAGGTTCAGACAAGCCTCATGCAGATTGAAAATTGAATAAAAAGACACCCGGATACGAAGGGAAACGCGCTGTGTGACAGACCCGCCATGACCTCGGATTTCAAAGAATACAGTCTTTGTAAAACTGAGCGAGCGAACAGGTCCATGCCATAGGTGGGGCAAGGCTGGCTCCACCGGAACAGGCGCAGAACCCGGATACTTGCGTTTAGTCACAGTCCGAGCGTTGAAGCGGCCTTGCAAGCCGTGAGCCGTCGCAGGCAATGAGAACGCCTTGCCATCAGAATGGGGAGAGTTGAAATACTATGGGGCATGAAGCCTATGCCCGTCCGGTGTGTCTGAAATGAAGTGAAAACCTATGGGGAGCCCCCGGCAATGCTGTCTGATGATAGGCCAACCGATCCGGCGTGGCTCCCCATCTTTTCAAAAAAGGAGCACTTTATGGGAAATGCGTTTGGAATGATCCCCGGCTTGGAACCGGACGAATGGAGCAATGACGCCTGCCGTGGTTATGTCATTATGGCAATGGAGGACTGCGGATTTTCAAAGAAGGATATACGGCGTGTTGTGGGGCAGCTTTATGAAGTATTCGACCTCAACAGCGTGGAGGACGCCAAAGAAAAGTACCTTTCCAGTCCTTACTGACCTCGGGCCACATTGACCCGAAGTGGAGAAAGCTCAAAGGGCGGCACCTGCTGGGTGCCGTCTTTTGACATTTCCCCACGGGACAAGTGGGAAAGGCTGGCATATACACGCACTTTCGCAAAGGAGGTTTTCAATGACGCAAGCTGTCACTTATGAACGAGAAACAAAGTCTGTCGCATTTCAAGGGAAGATCATTGTGCTGGAAAGCCTCACGCCGGTACTTCCCCCGAAGGAGAAAGAACAGCGCAAAAAAGAAATTGAGCGTTGTCTTTACGAGGTGTTCAGCAAATATAGGGACAGATTTTCCTAATCATTCGCAACATTGTTGTCCGGGGCTGCTGATGGTATAATATAGTTGTAAGGTTGGTAGCTCCATTCCAACAAGGAAAGGAGCCCAATATGGAATTTATCAGAGAAGATTGTATTTACGCAAGACAGTCAGTAGACCGCAAGGACAGTATCAGCATTGAAAGTCAAATCGACTTTTGCAAGTATGAATTGAAAGGCGGGAGCTGCCGGGTATTCAAGGACAAAGGCTATTCCGGTAAGAACACGGACAGACCGGAGTTTCAAAAGCTGCTGGGCGAGATCCGCAAGGGAAAGGTCCGGCGGGTCATCGTGTACAAACTGGACCGTATAAGCCGCTCTATTCTGGACTTTGCAACGATGATGGAGCTGTTTCAAGAGTACGATGTGGAGTTTGTATCCTCCACGGAAAAGTTTGATACTTCGACCCCGATGGGCCGGGCCATGCTGAATATCTGCATTGTATTCGCCCAGCTTGAACGTGAGACAATTCAGAAGCGTGTCACAGACGCCTACTATTCCCGGTGCCTGAAAGGCTTTCACATGAGCGGACAGGCACCATACGGTTATCAGTTAGAGCCTACTGTGGTAGAGGGTATCCGCACAAAGAAAATGGTTGCCGACCCCGTAGCCGCCGACCATGTTCGGCTGATGTTTGAAATGTACGCTGAACCGGAAACCTCCTTCGGAGATATTACCCGATACTTCGAGGAACATGACATAAAAATTTATGGCAAATCCATGTTCCGTACATTTCTTTCCCAGCTTTTAAGAAACCCCGTTTACGCACAGGCCGATTTGGAGCTGTACGAATTTTTCAAGAGCCAGGGCGCAGCGATTGTCAATGACGCTTCCGACTTTGCCGGAACAAACGGCTGCTATCTCTATCAGGGGCGGGATGTGAAGGAGGACAAGGACAGGTGCTTAAAAGACCAGATACTTGTTATCGCTCCCCATGAAGCACTCATTTCCTCTGACACATGGCTGAAATGCCGGAAAAAACTTATGGCAAATACCACCTTCCAGCAGGGACGGAAACCGAAAAATACTTGGCTGGCCGGAAAAATCAAATGCGGGCATTGTGGGTATGCGCTGAAAGCCACCCATGTACCAAACAGCACCGGATATTTCCGCTGTACCAAACGGACGGAAAACAAAGGCTGTCCGGGCTGCGGGAAAATCCGCAAAGAAGAATTTGAGCAATTCATTTTCTCGGCCATGCAGGAAAAGTTCAAAGACTTTCAGATACTCCACGGTAGAGAGGAAAAAGTCAATCCGAAACTGACCGCCTATCAAGTGGAGCTGGCACAGGTGGAGGCAGAAATTGAAAAGCTGCTGGATACGCTGACCGGAGCCAATGCGACCTTGCTTTCCTACGCCAACAAAAAAATTGAAGAACTGGACACCCGACGCCAGACCATTTCAAAGGCAATCGCCGAATTGAGTGTTGAAACCATATCGCCCCAGCAGATAAAGAAGTTATCCTATTATCTCGACAACTGGGACAGCATAGATTTTGACGACAAAAGAAAAGCCGCCGATGGTTTGATCTCTACAATCAAGGCCACCAGCGACCGTGTTCAGATAGAGTGGAAAATCTGACATTTCCGCTCTATCGCCCCTCATTTCTATTTTATCTTGTTTGTACCCCTTGTACACCGATGTTTCCAGTTCTTCAGAAAAAAGTTGTTCCGCGTAATCGACAGCAAAAACCGACTCATCAAAACGTGCCGAAATTAAATCTCGAAAGAATCTTCCCCATTCAGAGTTATCTCTATCTAGCACTGTTTCCTCAAATATTTTATATGGTGTACTTAGGTTTTCTCCAACCTTAAAAGCTGTACTATTACTTCTACAAAGAATTGCGACCTGATTATTTCTCACTATTCCATATTTATCTTTTATTTGGTTAAGGTATTTATCTATTGCCGCAGCAATGCTCCTCTCATCTCCTGAAATATCGACTTTAAAAACCCTTTTCTCTCTAGGCACTGTTTTTGATGCACCAAAAAGACACAGTGAGTATTCCGATATACTCGGATGACATCTATGATTTTTACTAAGTTCAAAGCGAGCAAAGTCATCTCTTTTCATCAGAGCAATCAGATATTTTGGGAATCGTTTTGTAAAACCATATATTGCTTGATTTATATCTCCCACAGCAATTCCTGTTAATCCACTCTCAACAAGCTTTATAAAGACCTTATCTTGTATCTCACCGCAATCTTGGTACTCGTCGATAATAATATGAGAATATCTAGCCTTGATATATTGCATCGCACCTGGCACATTCTCTAATATGTACAATGCAGTTTCACCAGTATATTTTAGAAAGATTTTACCTTCTTGTAACCCTTCAACCAGAATGCTCTCTTTCTTTGAGGAAAAAGGCTCTTCTAATAACAGTGCATACTTGCTACTCTCATCTATGTTATCAACAATCTCATATTCTGTAATATTCCCCGTAACATGGCTTGAAAAAGGAATAATAATTTGTGAAATATAAAACTTGTCAATAGTGCCAAAAAAAGATTGCTTCGTATCTGCACACCTTTGCTTACACCTTCTTTTTAGTTCATCACTTGCCTTATTAGTAAATGAAATTGCAATTACTCCTTTATATTCTGGCAAATCTGGAATCACTCTGGCAATCTTTTCGACTATTGTATATGTCTTTCCAGATCCCGGCTTAGCAGTAATCACAATATTGCCCTTCTGTTGAAGTATCTTACTTTGTTCTTCAGTTGGTTCTTTCACCATTGTCCGGTCTTGTCCTTTCCGTTGTAATACGAATCAAGCTTGTCAGAGGCTCTACAATTTTGCTCTCTTCAAGACAAGAAAGTTCTTTATGGTTTTTAGTCAAGAATTCCATCATATTTTCTGCTTTTTTCTTTTGCATTGCGTTTACGAGATCATCATGATCCCTTTTTCCATAGTGGTTCATCAGCGTATCTTTTAATTCACTACTGGCAAGATCATTTTCGAGATCCACATCAGATAAAAAGATTCCTAAATCTTTGATATTTGTCCTAATATATTCATTCAACTTTTTAGCCTCTTCGGGAATTTCAGCATCTTTTGGCCATTCATTTTCTTTGCTATGCTGATTCCAATATTCAATCAATCCAGTTTTATTATCACCAATATCTTTAACAATCCCAATTCCTCGTGATATTCCAGCATAATATTTTTTTACCGGAGTAACACTTGTTTTTGAAAATATGTCGTTATCAGTTCTCAGAACCCACGAAATATTTAGCGCATTGCAAATAGCCACATAAGGTTTAAATCCTACTCCCTCAACCGAAAGAATTGATATATTATGCCTGTCCAAATCAAGTTTCAGCTCTCTTGCCAGTGCTGTGTAAAACAACACCTCCGAAGTTCCCTCAACAAGAAAGACTCCATCTGAGAAAAATGTTTCCGCTGACAAAGCGTTCAGCCTATATCCAAAATCATCAAATACACTTTTTAGTAATTCACTGCAACCACCACAAGAAGCAAACGAGTACTTATTTTCTGAATATAATCTCACAATACTTGCAGGCTCAAATTTAGATGCAATATGGGGAGAATGTGTTGTTATTAAAATTTGCTCGTCAAAACTATTCTGAATATACGCCGATAATTTTCGTTGCTGATGTGGATGAAGGTGTGCTTCAGGTTCTTCAATCGCATAAAAAGTAACATGGTCAATGTTGTTTTGCAAATGTTGTTTTGCTATCCATGTCGCGAGGAATATTTGATTATTGCGTCCATCTCCACCTATCGATAACGGAGTATCTCCTGTGGAATATGCGAGAACCAAGTTATCAAGCATTTTATCAGCTTTACTTTCTCCCGCAACAAATCGGACTGCTTGATCTTCATTATGAACAGACAGTTCCCCTAATTCACGATTTACCTGTGCAAGTGATGTAGAAATGTATTGTAACGAACTTATACTCTCATTGATTTTATCCAAACTATTTTGAATCTCATTAATTTTTTGACTGTCTGACGCCGTTGCTTCTTCGGAAAGCTTTTCCTTTGCAATCTGAAGTATCTTGATTTTCTCACGGCTCAAAAAAGAAAAAAGATTGCGATTTGTGTCAACATATTGCATGTTTAATCTCTTAATATATTGTCTTGTTTGAAGTTCAGACAATGTAGAGACATCATACCCCGTCAAAATTTTATATGTACCATTTTTTTGATTCGTATATCTTATAACCACTTTTCCATCTTTGACGGCACTTCCAAATGTACTTAACAAGCAATCTTCTGTTACTTCGCATAGATATGCTGTTATTTCAATAGTATCTGTACCAGAATAAGCATTATAGTCGCTTTCTGTCAATTCTAAATCATGTTCACTAATTGTTTTGTCAAATAAAATTCTTAGAGCGTATAGGAGATTAGACTTTCCCACATCATTTGCTCCGATAATAAGTGTTTTTTTCTGGAATATGACTTCTGTATCATCAAAATTACGGAAGCCTTTAATGCGAACCTTTTCCAATCTCATAATTTTCTCTCCTAACTCCCTAATCTTTTTCTATTGGGAAGCCCATAAGCATCATCTTTTCTCTCTGCCCAGATGGGAAAGCCCATTCATGAAACTCATCGCGTTCTGACAATCTACTCCTCTTTATTAAATTATGTCGCAACACTGAAATCAACTCGTAGGCCTCTCCAGTAACTTTAATAATCTCATCAATATCCAACGAGTGAAGTGAATAGTGAAGCATGTTAGAATCATTATATAAATCTCTTAAACACCCTTGTGTTTCTGGTGTCAGAGTAAATATTAATGCAGCCGGTGTAGTATTATTCTTAATTTTGATTGGGCGATTATCAAATGTTTGCAGTACTCCTTTTGTCAATGTTTCTCCATTTCTATACCTGCCATATCTTAATCCTACTGCCAATCCATGCTTATATTGACAATAATCTTGATAATGCTCTTTATGAAAAGAAACTAAATCTGTCAAATATGTCTGCATTCTCAAAACTGCTATTCTATATTCTATGTAGCAATCTTGATGATCTGCCCATGTCAAACTATCATCCAAATCAAAATATGGAAGAAAAAACTCTCCCAAAAATTTTGATGGATCATTTGTCTTAAAATTCCAAATATATCGCTTAACATCTGTAGCATTATAATTTACAACATTCTTCACAAAAGTATCTATATTTTTTGATAACATAAGAAACGAGAACAAATCCTCTATTGCTTGTTCCGCATGACTTAATGCTTCAAATATCCACCCTATACGAACTTCGTTTTTTATTTGTTCATGTTCCACAATAGACAATGGTTGGTTTTCTCCCGTTATATCACTATAGAAATCATCTAAATTGAGTATCAACTTTTTAATAGATTCTACTGCAACAATATGCCAAGCTAAATATTGACTATCAAGATATTGATACATCTGGGCTTTCCCTGCTTCAAATTTTTCTTTTTCTGTTAGTTTTTTCATTTTTACATCCCATAATCTCAAAAACACCAACGCATCAGTAACCAAGCTGTTCTTATTACACTATCTTGAGAGAAACCAACTTTCGGACGATTCAATGCACTCACCAAATTGTCGATTTTGATTTCATACCACTTATAGTAGCATATTCACCATTGTTTTTATGTTATATTTTCATAATACCATAAATCATCGTCGACATCAAGGCAACATTTGTTGACATTTACCATATTATTTCAATATTCGAATGGGTTCATGTGCAATTTTCGACATTGTAATTTGCTTTTTCTGACATGAAATCACTCTAACAGAATAAAACACTCGCCTAGTCGAGAAGAATTCTCTTATCTAGGCGAGTGTTACTTTTTAACTATCAAAGTTTTCCCTTGCTAATTTTATACCGAAGCCAGTCCTCTGCGTATTCGCTACTGTTCAGAATCAAGTTCAGTACTTTGTTTCCTTCTTCTGTATTCATTTCTTCCGGGATGTCATCTTTAAACATCGAAAAAATATTATCCTGTCGCTCTTTCGGTGTCGGATGATCTTGATAGACAATCTTTTTCCCTTTTAGTTCAGAATACACATCAAACAAGCGAAACATTTCAAATAGTATTATCGGTGATAAATATTGATCTTCCCAAAACACTTGTAGTTCTTCTGGCACTTCGTTTTTCTTCTGCTGCATTATTAAATTTATCAGCAAACGATAGGCATACTGATCTGCTCTTAATTCTGTATCCTTTCCATTTCGATCTTCTGGATGAATAGCATGATATAACTCATGTCCTATCAAAAAAGTCCAAATAGTCCAGTAGTTATCCATTGCTGTATGCATCAAGTTTTCTGGGAGAAGAGACATTTCATAAAGCTGCGTTTCATTATGTGTCCCAATTTCTCTTTTTCCATTCTGCAAATCTTCCAGAACGTAAAAGTTCTTCATGCAACGAGTTACATTCTCCTCGCTTCTATTATTCTCAAGTGAGTACATTGTGAAAAGAAACGATATAAGTGTATATTCCAGCAGTTCATCTACAACAACGACTTTTGTACCATTTGCATGAAAAGCGTTCATATTCCTTATATATCGAGGAATATATTGAACTGGCTCATCAATTTTTAAAGCCTTGAGAACCAATCCTAGCATTTTCTCATCAACATAATCTTCTTCCTCGTATAAGATAATCCAGTTCTGACCTCTGCGCCATGGTCACGTCCAATCCATCCTCGACCCCAGTGCAGTCAATGGAGATCATTCTCCCATCCCGGAGCAGCAGCTCCACGCAGCCGGTGTCCATGTTGAATTTGCAGGTTCTTTCATCGTACTTCATACTCGTGTCCTTTCTACCTTACGGCACTCTTGCAGTGGTCTGTCGTGCTTTCTTATGATAAAGTCTGGGACGCTTTTCGATGGAAGCAAGGGATTCGTTCTGTTTTCCGAAGAACACAAAAAATCCGAACCCTTCTCCTATCGAAAAAAAGTTCGGATTTTGTTGTTGTGGTGCACCTCCAGGGACTCGAACCCTGGGCCCACTGATTAAGAGAAACCAACGTGCAACAATCGTCAATTTCCAGAGTTGCGTAAAATCGTTATTTTTATCGTTTCACCGTAAATTTGCATTTTGCATCTGCTGCATTCTTTGCACCTGTTATCCCCTCTTGCATCCGTTATCCAGCCGTTCCGGTGTGCAAAAAGTGTGCAAAAATGTGCAGAGCCAAAATCAGCTCCTTAAACAGGCATTGAGTTTTTATGCAAAGCCGGAAAAACGGCCGGGTTCAAGCTCGACACGGCAGCTACAATCTTGCCTGTTCAGACTAAGCATCAAATGTACATCAACAACTACGATTCATGGCAGGGATTTGGACAACTGCGATCTCTTATAAATCCAAAGCAGCTCTTTCTATGTGGACTTTTCTGGGTGGAAACACCTAAAAGGTTCACATTTTTTATTTTACCGGCAGCCAGACCGTTGTTTTTGCCCCGCAGGGGGTGTTCTGCCCGAACACTGCCGTGCCGCCATGGGCGGCGGCGATCTGCTGCACTACATACAGGCCAAGGATATGAGGCGCATTTTCGGCAGGCTCCGCAGCGTTCAGTGCCACCAGAACGGCAGCCGGATAGCCAATACCGTCATCTGCCACGGTCAGGCAGAAGCGCTCCCCTACCTGCCGGGTGTGCACGGTAATGTTCACCGGCTTTGGGTTATGCCGGACGCTGTTGTTCAGCAGATTTTCCAGCAGCCGTGCCAGCAGCGCCTCATCCACCGAAAGCACTGTCTGCTCTGCTGGTTCTTCCTGTTCCAGTGTGACCTCGCAGCGCTCTGCCAGCGGGCTTTCGCAAAACTGCGCCACCAGCTGCCGGAACAGCGGCCCTGCCCGGAGGTCTTTCCGGCGCAGGGGTTGGGCACCGTATTCCAGCTTACTGGTCAGGTTCAGGTCATCAATGAGGGTGCGCAGCTTTTCGCACTGGGTGCGGATTCCGGTCGCTTTCTGCCGGGAGCTGTCCGGCAAAAGCGTATCCTGTTCCAACTGCTCCGCCCAGCCTAAGATCAGAGCCAGCGGGGTGCGCACGTCATGGCTGACCCCTGCGATCCACTGGGTGCGGGCGTTGTCCCGCCGGGAAAGCATCTCATTTTTGGCTTGCAGCTGCGCCCCGGTCTGGTTCAGCTTTTCTGCCAGTTCCCCGGCAAAACCGTCGGTAGGCAGCCGGACGGTCTGCCCCTGCGCCAGTGCATCCAGACCGTTTGCCACGGTCTCCAGCCGCTTTGCCCCCCGCCAGCTCAACCAGAAGCAGAGAACCAGACCCAGCAGCAGCATTCCCAGCGCTGCCGCCGGGAGCACCCGCACCATGCTCAGGGCAAAGTCCGGTGAGCTGTAAATGCTGTACTTCCACAGGCTCCCCTTTGGCAGCCCGATGACGAACAGTCCATAGGGTTCTGTCCAGCAGAACACCGGGTAATCCGCCAGATACCAGCGGGCAAATTTGGCGATATCGCCGGGAGTGTAGGCATGGTTCAGATCCTGCGGCAGGCCGTAGCTCCAGCGGATGTTTCCCACATCGTCCAGCACCATCGCCCACTCGTAGCCATTCATCCATTCCTGCGGGGTGCGTTCTGCCCCAAAGGCAAGCCCTTCTGCCGTTTCCACCATGGAATCCGCGATTTCGCTGGAGGAGTACTCCCGCTGCGGCAAGCGGCAACTCTCCTGCCAACCCAGCCAGCACAGCACTGCAACACCGGAAAACAACAACAGCAGAACGATGCCCACCGCCGCCAGCACATACCGCCGAATCAGGCGCACAAAGGTTTTCATGCTTCTTCCCCCTTTGTCAGCTTATAGCCAATGCCCCGCACCGTCCGCAGAAACTGCGGTGCACCGGGTTCGGCTTCCAGCTTCTCCCGCAGATGCCGGATATGTACCCCCAGACTGTTCTCGTAGCCATAGTAATCTGCGCCCCAGACCGCCGCACAAAGAGCATCGTAGGTAACGATGTGTCCCCGGTTCTCTGCCAATTTCCGCAGCAGCGCCAGCTCGGTAGCGGTCAGCGTCAGTGTTTTGCCCTCCGGCAGGGTAACAATGGCATCATTCAGGTCTACGCACCGCTCCCCCAGCTGCAAAGGTGCCGGTTTTGTACGGGACAGCTCTGCCCGGTACGCCCGCTGCAAAATATGCTGCACCCGCAGCAGCAGCTCCTGCATCAGAAAAGGCTTGGTCAGGTAGTCATCTGCGCCAAGACCCAGCCCGAACAGACGGTCGGCATCCGCATCCCGTGCGGAGAGGAACAGCGCCGGGACATCCGCTTTTGCCCGCAGCGCCCGGAACAGCGAAAATCCATCCCCATCCGGCAGGTTGATATCCAAAATCATCAGCTCCGGCTGCTCTGCCGCAACACAGGCGCGGGCAGCGGCGCAGCTTTGGGCCGTCCTGATATGGCCATATCCTGCGCCCCGCAGCTGCTCACACAGCAGTGCCAGCAGCTCGGCGTTGTCGTCCACGATGAGAAGCTTTGCATCATAAATGGTATCCATAAGGGCAGTTCTCCTTTCCCGCCTTTACTATACCACACTTTTTGCGCCGCAGCGGAAAACACCTGCAAATTTAAGGGGAATTTAAGCTGGCCTTCCGGTCAGTTTAAGGCAGCGGGTGTATTCTGGCATCGTTCCGAAAACCATGAATGCGAAAGGAGACCATTTATGAAACCTGTGATTGAGACCCATGCCCTTTGCAAAAGCTACCATGGCCGTCCGGTGGTGGATCATTTGAACCTGACTGTCCCGGAGGGCTGTGTTTACGGATTTTTAGGCCCTAACGGTGCGGGCAAATCCACCACCATGAAGATGCTGCTGGGGCTTGTACACCCCACCGGCGGCAGTGTGGAACTGCTGGGACACACCCTGAACGAAGCAAACCGCATTGCCCTGCTGCGGCAGACCGGCAGCCTGATCGAATCCCCCTCCGGTTACCTGCACCTGACCGCCCGGGAAAACCTTTCCATCGTGGCTGACTTGAAAGACGTGGACCGGAAAGACATCAGCCGGGTGCTGGAGATCGTGCACCTGACCAAAGACGCCGACCGTAAGGTGGGGCAGTATTCCCTTGGCATGAAGCAGCGGCTGGGCATTGCCATGGCGCTGCTGGGCAGCCCCAAACTGCTGATCTTGGACGAACCTACGAATGGTCTGGACCCGGCGGGTATTCAGGAGATGCGCAGTCTGATTGCTTCCATGCCCCAGACCACCGGAGCCACCGTGCTGATCTCCAGCCACCTGCTGGGCGAGATCGAGCAGATGGTGGATCAGGTGGGCATCCTGAACCACGGCAGGCTGCTGTTCGAGGGTTCTCTGCAGCAACTGCAAAAGCACAGCCGGGGCGGCATTCTGCTGCGGGTGCTGGACGCACCCAAAGCCGCAGCCGTCCTGCAGCAGCAGGGAGTAAAAGCCGCTGCACCGGCAGACCAGCCGGACACCCTGCAGCTTCCCCCGCTGCCGGACGAAGCGCTAGCGGCACTGGTCTGTACCCTTGCCGAAAGCGGCGTGGGTGTGGTTGGCCTGACGGCACAGACAAAGAGCCTTGAGGATATCTTCCTCAGCCTGACCCAGACCAGCGGGGAGGTGGCGTAAGATGGCAGCTTTCCGTGCAGAACTGCAAAAAGCCCACCGTAGGCATGACCTTGCTCTCTGCCTGCTCATCCCCGGCATTGTCGTGCTATGGGTGGGCGGCCTTGCCCCGGCAGACCCGGAGGAGCTTGCCAACGGTTACAGCGCCCTGCTTTACAGCCTGCCCGTCATTGAAGCCATTCTGATGCCGGTGATGATGGCAGTGCTGGCCTCCCGGCTGTGGGATATGGAGATCAAAGGCAACACCGCCAAGCTGCTCTACACCCTGCAGAGCCGCCGCAGCCTGTTTGCAAGCAAGGCGGTCTTTGGGGTGCTGGAGGTGCTGTTGGTCACGGTGCTGGAGCTGGCCTGTGTTCCGGTGCTGGGGCGTGTCCATGGTTATACCGAAGCCTTTCCCACTGGGCAGCTATGCTATCTGTTCGTCTGCACGCTGACTGTGGACACAATGCTCTTCTTTGGAGAATTTCTGCTGATGTTGTGGGTAGGCAATCCCCTGCCGGCGCTCTGCGTGGGCATCGTAGGGGCGCTGGTGGGGCTGTTCTCTGCTTTTATGCCGCCGCTTGCCAGTTATTTTGTGCCCTTTGGGTACTACATCCCTCTGAGCGCCTACGAAGTGGCGAACTGGGACAAGGCCACCCACACCGTCACCTACGGCACCCGCCCCTTCAACTGGGGGCTGCTGGCCTTTACCCTTGCGCTGGGCGCAGTACTGTTTGCCCTTGCGTGGCGCAAGGTACAGGACGAGGAGGTATAAAACCATGCTGAAACGCTGTATTCTTGCGGAGAACCGCAAACTCCACGCATCCCCCATCTGGGCAATGTTCTTTGTGCTGCCCATTCTTTCGGCCACCTACGGTACTTTCAATTATCTGCAAAATCTTGAGATCCTCACCGACGGCTGGTACAGCCTGTGGACCCAGCACACCCTGTTTTATTCCATGCTTTTCTTCCCTGCCATGGTCGCCACCTATGCTGCCTACTTGTGGCGGCTGGAACATCTGGGGCACAACTGGAACCTGATCATGGCAAGCCCCGTACCGCCGCTGGACCTGTTTGCCGCAAAGTTTGCGGTGGTGACAAAGCTGGCGCTGCTGACCCACGGCTTTGTGTTCGCGCTGTTCGTGTTCTGCGGCAAGGTATTTGCCCACCTGCCCGGGCTGCCGCCGGTCACCTTACCTCTGTTTTTACTGCGGGGACTGCTGGGTGCGTTGGCTGTCATTGCCGCACAGCTGGTGCTGGCCATGGTCATCCGCAGCTTTGCTGTGCCCATTTTTCTGGGGCTTCTGGGCGGCATTACCGGCATCTTTATCAGCTCCAAGGGGCATGGGCTGTTGTGGCCCTATTCCCTGATGCAACTCGGTATGAACTCCAACAAAAGTGCGGATGCTCTGGCTGGCAGCTACGGGCTGTTTGCCTTCAGCTGCATCTTCTGGCTGGGGACGATGTTCCTTCTGGCATGGCTGCTTTTGCGCCGGGAGGATGTGCGGGCATAAAATAGAAATCTGCGTATCTGCTCCTGTCAAGAGGGCTGGCACCGTCCAGCCCTCTCTCTTTTTGCCAAAGTTTCCCTCGTTTTTTCTTGCAAGCTGCCGAAATCAGCACATCTTCAAAGTTTTTTGTTGACACACTGCGATTTTTGTGGTAATCTATCCCAACAATTGAATATAACATATTTTTACATATTCGTTCAGACCCTGCGGGGCTGAACATTTTGGCTTTCAGCCGTTACATAACCGACTAGCATGACCTTCCAGAAAAAGCGAAGGCAGGGCTGGTCTGTTTTGTGACGGCTTTTTTGTTGCCGTTTTGCCCGCGTTGGACCTTGAAAACCGCATGACCGTCTGCATGGGATACCCGGCGATGACCCCCAAGTGGGAAAGCCGGAAAACGCCGCCGGAAGGGGGCAGGAACACCATGCAGGGAGAACGGCAATTCACCTCATGTGGTCAAAATGAGCACATGAGGTGAAACGGACGTTTATCTACTCGTTGCGGCAGGAGAAATCAATGTAGACAAATTGTCCACATTGATTTGCCGTAACCCAAAGGACGTTTATCCACCTGTTGCAGCAGAGAAAATCCATGTGGCCAAATTGACCACATGGATAAGCCGCAGCACCGAAGAAAGGATGTGTGCCTATGGGAAACAACTTTACCCCCG